>JAFYMZ010000137.1 GCA_017548175.1 Clostridia bacterium
CAGCTGGAAGTCGCCCATGAAGATCTCCTGCTCTTTGATCTCCTCGGTCTCCTTATTGCGCAGACGGATGCGAACACGCAGCGGTGCGGCGTAAGTAGCATCGCGCTCCTTGCACTCGGTCACGCTGTACTTGGGGGTATCTTCCAGGGTGACATCCAGGACGCTCAGTTCCAGATTTCCGGTGTAGTCGGTAATGACACCGACATCCTGGAACACACTGCGCAGACCCTCATCCAGGAACCACTGGTAGGACTTCTTCTGCACCTCAATGAGGTTGGGCATTTCCAGAATCTCATCAACTCTGGCAAAGCTCTTACGGATCTTTCTTCCGCAACGGATGTCTTTCATCGATTGCCTCACTCCATTTCCTTCGTTTTTATGTTAATTATTTGATACACGTGGGTTCGTTGTAAGTTTTGAGTTCTTCCCTCTTGCCTTTTGCAGCGTTTTTTGCTACAATCCTTAAGAGATAGTACCCCAAATTACAACATAAATTCTCAGTTTTACATTGTAGCACTCTTTCCGAAAATAGTCAAGCGATTTTCGGGAGATTTTTGTGCATTTTTTAGAATTGACAAACAGTACGGCCCGGCTGTGCTGTTTTTTTATTTTTCTGATGAAAAATATTGATTGACATACTCCAGCAGTGCTGCTATGCTGATAGTAGAATCGGTACGGATAGCAGGGTCTCCTGCGAGTCTGGGCAGTAGTGCAGCCGATTCTTTTATAATTAATAAAACAAAAAGCGTCCGCCCCCACGGGAAGCGGACGCTTTTTCATGCAACATCAGAACTGTTCGGCCAAAGTCTGGAAGAAATCGGCACCGTAAATCAGGGCGCTGTCATCGAAATCGAAGTCGGTGGAATGGGCGGCCGGCGCAGGACCGATGCCCAGGAAGAAGAACATACCGGGCAGATAGCGCTGATACCAGGCAAAATCCTCGGCGCCCATGCTGGGTTTGGGCAGCTGATCAAAGGGTACGATGGCCTTGACGGCATCGTGCAGGTCCTCGGGATTCCAGACGGCGGGATAACCCTCGCCGATGTCCACCTTGACGGTGCAGCCGGTCTCCTTTTCTACATTGGCGCAGATATCATAAATCTGCTCACGCAGGGAGAAGTACAGATCATCCTCATAAGCGCGGAGCGTGCCGCGGATCTCGGTATACTCTGCCACGGCATTGCCCACAGTGCCGCTGTGGAACTTACCGATCTTGATGAGGCGCTTGGTCTCGGGCGGCAGGCGATGATCCAGTGCCATAATACGGCGGTGGATCTCCATACCGGCAGCCATGGCATCCTTGCCCAGATATGCCTCGGACACGTGGACGGACTGGCCGTAAACATCGATCTTCATACTGCTGGAGCGGATCATCATGGGGCCGACGGTGCTCCACAGACTTCCCTTTTCCATACCGGCCCAAACATGCAGGCCGAAAATGGCACGGGCGTTGTATTCGCGGAACACGCCGGTGTCGCAGATATCCTTGGCACCGCCGCCGCTTTCCTCGGCAGGCTGGAACACCAACAGGATATTGTTCTTGCAGGACTGCAGCCGATCCAGACGGCGTGCCAGTTCCAGCAGGATCGCCATATGACCGTCGTGACCGCAGGCGTGCATCTTGCCGGGATGGGTGGAAACATAATCGGTATCGTTATCTTCGTTCAAAGGCAGCGCATCGGTATCGCTGCGGAAGGCGACGGTGCTGTCCGCGCCAAAATCAAAGTATGCGCACAGAGCGCTTTGGCAGGGCGAAAAGACCTTGCAGCGCAGACCGGACAGGCTGTTCTGCAGATATGCCAAGGTCTTGGGGGTATCTTTATCCAATTCCGGGATGCGGTGCAGTGCCCGGCGGTCGAGGATGATTTGTTCCATAATAGGGCCTCCCTTTTCGGTTGGTTTGTTCCCTTTTATTTTAATATAATATGTATAGCGTGTCAAACATCAGTTTTACACCGGCGGAAAAAAGAAAACACACCGGATGCAAAACGCTTCCGGTGTGTTTGTGCGATGCTTATTTCTTGCCGAAGAGGCCGCCCAGTGCCTTTTTGCCCAGTGCTTCCAGCTTGTCTTCCAGAATGTCATCCAGATCGTCAAACTTGATCTGCTTCTTGATGGCATCTACCAGCTTCTCCAGCTGATCTTCGGGCAGCTTGACACCCAGCAGACCCTGCACGGTATCGATGGGATCCTTTTTGAACTTGGCTGCGATGGTCTTATCCTTTTTGATCTTCTCAACGACGTCTTCCAGCTTGTCCATAATATCCATTGTGCAGTTCTCCTTTATTGACGGTGTATCGATCTTATTTCTTTTCCTTCAGCAGGTCGCGGATCTCAGCCAGCAGAACTTCCTCAGCAGAGGGTGCGGGAGGTGCGGGTTCCTCGACGGGAGCAGCTGCTTCTTCCTCAGCCTTCTTGCTGGCTTCGGCCAGACGGTTCAGGATACGGACGATCCAGAAGACCACCAGTGCCAGGATCAGGAAGTTGATAACGGCAGAGATGAAGTTACCGTAGGTCAGGTAGTTCTGCACTTCCTGCACGATCTCTTCGCCGGCTTCGTTGACGATGGTCTCGTAGGTGGGCTCGACCCAAGGCATACGGGGCAGGGCCAGCTTAGCTTCGCTGAAATCTGCGCCGCCCAGGAAGATATTGACGACGGGCATAATCAGGTCATTGGTCACGCTCTTGGTGATGGTGGAGAATTCGCCGCCGATGATAGTACCGACTGCCAAAGCCATGGCATTGCCCTTCACGGCAAAGGCCTTGAAATCTTCCAGCCAGGAGGGTTTCTTGATCTTGTTGCTCATTGTGTATTCCTTCTCTCTTTTGTTTTGCGTGGCAAACATCGCCTTTTTTCTATTATAATCGGTGGTGCAAAAAAAGTAAACACTTTTTCTTGCGGCAAAAAAGAAAAGAGCAGCCCGCAGGCTGCTCTTTGAAATGATTGCGATTAGTTCCAGAAGTCTACCTGACCTTCCAAGCCCACGGTAGAGGCGTGGAAGACGGGATTTTTGCCGGCCTTGCGCTGATCCACATAGTCCTGCAGGGTCTTCAGAGCGGTCTTGCCCAGAATGACGATAACGGGCAGGTTGATGAGTGCCATAATGCCCATGAACACGTCAGCCAGATTCCAAACCATACCGAAGTCCAGCAGAGCGCCGCCAAAGATGACGAAGCAAGCAACAACGCGGAAGATGTTCATTGCCTTTTCGCTGAGCTGACGCTTTGCGATGTAGTTCAGGCAGCCTTCGCAGTAGTACAGGTTGCCCAGCAGCGTGGTGAAGGCAAACAGCAGCAGTGCAACGGTGACGAAGTAGTAACCGAAGGAGCCGAAGTCTACGGCCAGAGCCTGCTGCACGAAGCCGGCACCGGTTACGTCTGCATTGGGTACCATACCACTGCTGAGGCACATCATAGCGGTAGCGGTACAGATCAGCAGGGTATCAATGAAGACACTGAGCATCTGGACCAGACCCTGCTTGGCGGGATGGGAGACGGTAGCGGCAGCTGCAGCATTGGGAGCGGAGCCCACACCGGCCTCGTTGGAGTACAAGCCGCGCTTGATGCCCTGCATCAAGGCAGAACCGGCAAAGCCGCCGAAGATGGCCTTGAAGTCAAAGGCGCCTGCGAAGATCTCGCGCAGGACCATGGGGATGTTGCCGGCATTCATTACCATAACGATCAGCGCCATAATGATATAGGCAATGCCCATAAAGGGAACCAGAACACCGGTGACCTTGACGATACGCTTGCCGCCGCCCAGCAGGCAGATGGCTGCCAGGATGGCCAGGGCTGCGCCGGTGAGCAGGGGCACAATGTCACTGTAGAAGCTATAGCCGGACAGGCTGGTGACCACGTTATAGGAGCACAACATGTTGAAGCCCACGGCATAAGTCGCGATCAGGGCCAGAGCAAACAGCACGCCCAGCCAGCGCTTCTTCAGTGCGGCTTCGATGTAATAGGAGGGGCCGCCGTAGCTGCCGCCCTCGGCATTGCGCTTTTTGTAGACCTGAGCCAGTGTGCTTTCGATGAAGGCGGAAGCGCCGCCCACCAGGGCGATGATCCACATCCAGAACACGGCGCCGTAGCCGCCGATGGCAATGGCGTTGGCAACACCGACGATGTTACCGGTACCCACGCGACTGGCAGTGGACACCATAAGTGCCTGGAAGGCGGAAACGGAGTTTTCGTCACCCTCCTTCTTCTCGCCGACCAGACGAATGGACTCGCCCAGCAGACGGAACTGGATAAACTTGGTGCGGAAGGTGAAGTACAGGCCAACACCCAGCAGCATGATGATCAGCAGATAGCTGTACATCACATTGTTGATGGTTTCAATCAGCTTGGAAAAGAGTTCGTACATTACGTACTCCCCCTTCTTTTCATTCTTTGTTCTTTTGAACTTGAATATTGTAGCACAGATTTTGGAAAAAGGCTATAGGAAAACAACCATTTTATAGAAAAATCGGCAGAGTTTTACACGCTGCCGATTTCATAGATGCAATTAGCCCAGAGGAATGATGGTCTTGCCGTATTCCTCGTTCAGGATCTGACCCATGGCGCTGTAGATTGCAGACAGGCCGCAGAAGATACCCTCGAAGCCGGCGATCATAGTGATGGTGTGGTTGCCGGTGAAGTCACCCAGAGCCAGCAGGATGAACAGGACGGTCAGAGAGCCAAAGACCACCTGCGTAGCGCGGTTGTGCTTCAGAGTGCCGATGTACATAAACAGAGTGAAGATGCCCCACAGCAGCAGGTAATAACCCATAGCCACCTTGGAAGCGCCCTCCAGGCCGCCCTTTGCAAAGGGATTGACCCAGA
>JAFYMZ010000138.1 GCA_017548175.1 Clostridia bacterium
GAGCGTGCCTGCAGTCAGGGTGTGGGTCTTGCCCTCGCCGTCGGTGACATCGGGGAAGCGCAGGTCGGCATTTTCAAAAGCGCCAAAGATGTTCTCCGGGGTGCCGGACATCTCACCGGCAGAGGCCAGCAGTGCTTCCTCGGCGGGGGACAGAATGTGGGCGCGACGGCGGCGGATGGCATCCATCCGGCGGCGGTAAATAGCCAGACCGGGTTCGGCGGCAAAGAATGCTTCCACCGTCTCGTCGGACAGGGTCAGCAGCTCGGGGACATCAAACGCGGTAGCGCTCTGAATGCCAACGGCCAGATTCAGCGCCTTGCCGCGCAGATCCTGATAGGTGCTGTTGGCGGTATCCTCATCGCTCTTGCGGGCGGCGTAGTTGAACAGGCGCTCCAGTCTGCGGCCGATGTCATCGCCAAGGCGGAAATATTCCAGCAGCGTTGCGGCGCTCTCTCCCAGCCGTCCCTGATAGGCGCAAAGCTGTTCCGGCGCGGACTGTAAAGCCTGATAGCTTTCTGCCCAAAGTGCGTCGGAAGCAAAGAGATCCTCGGTAGCCCAAGTGTATTTGGGGTCGGCCTCGCTGCGTTTCAAAATCGAAGACATATGCATTCTCCTTTGTGAAGTAGTTTCAATGGCATAAGCATAGCAAAAAATGGGGGAAAAGTAAAGGGGAGAACGGGGGCGTGCGGCAAGAAAAAGCCTGCCGGAAGGCACCGGAGCAGTTGACAAATATTTGACGGGAATGCTATAATAAATTGTTAAAAATCCAAGAACTAAATGGAGGAATCCGGTATGATCAGAACCGATTTGCGCAATATTGCCATCGTGGCTCACGTTGACCACGGCAAAACCACCCTGGTGGACCAGATGCTGAAGCAGAGCGGCACCTTCCGTGAAAATCAGGTGGTGGCCGAGCGTGTCATGGATAACAACGACTTGGAGCGTGAGCGCGGCATTACCATTCTTGCCAAAAACACCTCCATTCAATACGGAGATACCAAGATCAACATCATCGACACCCCCGGCCACGCCGACTTTGGCGGCGAGGTCGAGCGCGTGCTGAAGATGGTAAACGGCGTGTTGCTGCTGGTGGACGCCGCAGAAGGCCCCATGCCCCAGACCCGCTTCGTGCTGCAGAAGGCACTGGAACTGGGCCATAAGGTCATTGTTGTGGTCAACAAGGTTGACAAACCCGATGCCCGTATCGACGAGGTGCTGGACGAAGTGCTGGATCTGCTGATCAGTCTGGATGCCAGCGACGAGCAGCTGGATAGTCCCGTGATCTTCTGCTCCGGCCGTGACGGTACCGCTGCCCTGACCCCCGACGGTCCTCGTGAGAGCCTGCAGCCGCTGTTTGAGAAGATTCTGGAGCATATGGACGCACCGGAAGTAGACATCGAGGGTCCCTGCCAGATGCTGGTTTCCTCTATTGACTATAACGAGTTCGTTGGCCGTATCTGCATCGGCCGTGTGGAGCGCGGTGTGGTGCGCAAGAATCAGGATATTATGATCTGCGAGTATCACGAGGCGCACAAGCCCTACCGTTCCAAGATCGTCAATCTGTATCAGATCCAGGGCCTGAACCGCGTGCCCGTTGATGAGGCCAAGGCCGGCGACATCGTCTGCGTGTCCGGTATTGCCGACATCACCATCGGTGATACCATCTGTGCCCCCGATGCCGTAGAGGCAATGCCCTTTGTCAAGATCTCCGAGCCCACCGTGGAAATGACCTTCTCTGTCAACAACGGTCCCTTTGCCGGCCGTGAGGGTAAGTTCGTTACTTCCCGTCATCTGCGTGACCGCCTGCAGCGTGAACTGCTGAAGGACGTGTCCCTGCGCGTATCTGACACCGAAAGCACCGAAAGCTTCAAGGTTTCCGGCCGCGGTGAGATGCACCTGTCCATCCTTATCGAGACCATGCGCCGTGAAGGCTATGAGTTTATGGTGGGCGCGCCCCGCGTTCTGTTCCGCGAGGAAGACGGCGTAAAGACCGAGCCCATCGAGCGTTTTGTCTGTGACGTGCCTGCCGATTATGTGGGTGCCGTTATGGAGAAACTGGGCAGCCGCAAGGGTGAACTGGTGCAGATGGCACCCCAGGGCGACCGTATGCGTCTGGAATATCTGATTCCCGCTCGTGGCCTGTTCGGTTACCGCAACGAGTTTCTCACCGATACCCGCGGCGAGGGCATTATGAGCTCTGTCTTCGAGGGCTATGCACCTTATAAGGGTGACATCGCCAGCCGCAGCACCGGCAGTCTGGTGGCTTTTGAAACCGGCGAAGCCGTTACCTACGGTCTGTACAACGCCCAGGAGCGCGG
The DNA here is from genome assembly GCA_017548175.1 of Clostridia bacterium. The sequence goes on from JAFYMZ010000138.1 coordinate 2,319, forward strand.
CGCACTGTTCATCGGTGCCGGCACACCCGTATACGAGGGTATGGTCGTCGGTATGTCCCCCAAGGCCGAGGATATCAACGTCAACGTGTGCAAGAAAAAGCACGTGACCAATATGCGTGCCAGCGGCAGCGACGATGCCCTGCGCCTGATTCCCCCTCGCCAGATGAGTCTGGAGGCTTGCATCGAGTTCATCGGTGAGGATGAACTGATCGAAGTCACCCCCAAGAACCTGCGCATCCGTAAGCGTATTCTGGACAATCAGCTGCGCGCCAAGTCCAAGTTCGGCGGCACCAACCGCTGCTAAAAAGCAACATAAAAAAGCACCGCTGCGGCGGTGCTTTTTTTGTTTGCTTATTCAACTTCGGGGGTATCTTCCTTGGGTTCTTCGTCCGCTTCCTTGACTTCCGTTTCCGCCTGCTTGACGGGCTCCAGCGGCTTGTAAGTCTTGCTGATGCGCAGATACGCCCACAGACCGCCGGCGGCCAACAGACAAACGATCGCCAACACTTGCGAGGCGCGCAGATTGGTGCCCCAGATATACAGACTGTCGGCGCGCAGACCTTCAATCCAGCTGCGGCCCAAGCCGTACCACATCAGATACAGTAAGAATACTTCACCGTTGAACTTCCGGCGGTTCAGGTACAGGGTCAGCAGCAGGACACCCAGCAGATTCCACAGGGATTCGTACAGGAAGGTGGGGTGCACGGCGGCAGCACCGTTGATGCTCATACCCCAAGGCAGATCGGTGGCATAGCCGAAGGCTTCGGCGTTGAAGAAGTTGCCCCAACGACCGATGCCCTGTCCGATGAGGAAGCAGGGGGAGGCCAGATCAAACAAGCCCCAAGTGTTGTACTTGTTCACCCGGCACATGGTATAACCGGCGATGAAGATGGCGATCAGACCGCCGTAAATAGCAAGGCCGCCGTCCCAGATACGCAGGATCTCGTCCAGATGCTGCTTGTAGTAGTCCCACTTGTAGATGACATAATAGGCGCGTGCGCCCAGTACGGCAGAGGGAATGCACAGCAGCAGCAGGTTCATGACCTGATCGTCATTGGTGTGGAACTGGGTAAAGCGAGGATAGGCATAGGCTACAGCCAGAATCAGACCGAGGCAGATGCAGATGCCGTACCAGCGAACTTCTAAATTGCCGAAGGAAAAGGCCACGGGGTCAATGTCAAAACTCAGACCGCCAAGGCCGGGAAATGCGATGTGGTTGCTCATACGACGGCATCCTCCTTTTTCTTTTCGGGCAGCTGTGCCAAAATCACGGCGATAAAGACCAGCAGACAACCCAGCAGTTCTTTGCCGGACAGGTCTTCGTGCAGCAGCAGCCAGCCTGCCAGTACGGCAAAGACCGACTCCATGCTCATGATCATCGTAGCCAGTGTGGGATTGACGTCCTTCTGTGCCACGATCTGCAGGGTATAACCCACGCCGCTGGACATAATACCGGTGTACAGGATCGCCACATTGGCGGCCCAGATACCGGAAAAGGTAGGCTCTTCCACCAGGAACATCGCCACGGCAGACAGGGCGCCGGATACGAAGAACTGGATGCAGCTCATACGCATACCGTCCACCTTGGGGGAGAAGTGGTCGATGACCAGAATGTGCAGGGAGTAACCAACGGCACAGCCCAGCACCAACAGTTCACCAAAGCCAACAGAGAGGTCGCCGGTGACGCACAACAGGTAGAAACCGATGATGGCCAGTACAACGCACAACCATACCAGTTTGCGGGGGCGCTTGCCCAGCAGCAGACCGATCAGCGGTACGATAATGATGTACAGTGCGGTGATGAAACCAGCCTTGCCGGAAGCATTTTCGGTGATGGCCTCAATGCCGGACTGCTGCAGGGAGCTGGCCACAAAAAGCACCGCGCCGCAGACGATGCCGCCGACAATCGTGTCGCGGCGTACCTGTGCGCTCATAGGCGGCTTTTTCTGCAGTTTATCGAAAATCAAAATGACCGGGATCATTGCCACACCGGCCAGCAGAGTACGGACGGCATTGAAGGTAAAAGGCCCAATGTGCTCCATACCCACAGTTTGGGCAACAAAGGCTGTACCCCAGATGAGGGCGGTCAGCGTCAGCAGCAGGCTGCCCCGCAATTGCTTTTTATCCATAAAGGTTCCTCCTTGTAACAAGGTGAAAATTTGCTGCCCTATATTATACCGCAAAACCCCTGTGTTTTCAATAGAAACCGACGGGTTTCTATCCGGGTGGAATATTCGTTGTAAAAACAAAGAAAATAAAAAGAAAAAATTTATAATTTTCCAAAAAAAGGGTGAAACTGAAGCGAAAAATTCAGTAGATTTTTAGGTTGCTATGGTATACTAAAGTCAAGAGATCAGTTTTTGGCACTTTCGGGTGCGAAACAAGGAAAGGGGACCGCGTATGAACATTTTGATCATGAAAGATTCAGCCCGGCCGGCAGATATTCTGGAAAAAATTGTGGCGGATCAAAAATATTTGATGGATGTTGTCTGCGGCAGTGAGGATGGGGTGGAGTATGCCCGTACCGGCCGATATGATGTCATTGTGTTGGATATTGAACAGCCCAAAGCCGAGGATTTTGAAGTGGTGTATCGGTTGAGAGAGAGCCACTGCGTTACCCCTGTTTTGGTCCTGTCCGGCAAGCAGGATGTACAGAATTGCATCAAGGCGCTGGATAGCGGTGCGGATGATTATATGTCCCGTCCCTTTGTGCCCGAAGAACTGCTGGCGCGTCTGCGTGCCCTGAGCCGTCGACAGGGTCCCGTCATTATGGACGAACTGAAGTATGAAGATTTGGTGCTCAATCTGAATAACAGCCAGCTGACCTGCGGCGATAAGAGCGTGCACCTGAGCTTTAAGGAATACGAAGTGCTGAAGCTGCTCATCACCAGCACCCGTCTGGTGGTGTCCAAGGACGAACTGATCGATAAGATTTGGGGTTCGGAATCCGGCGCCGAGGACAATAACGTAGAGGTTTATATCTCGTTCCTGCGGAAAAAACTCCGCAATCTGGAGTCCCGCGTGAACATCGGCACCATTCGTAAAATGGGTTATCACCTGGAAGTGCTCTTCCGCTAAAGAATACAATGGAAACAAAAAGGCATCCAAACGGGTGCTTTTTTGTTTTATGCGAAAAGCAAACCGGCTGCATTGCAAATCGCACAAAAAAACGGGCGGGATGCCTTGAAAAACAACGGGAAAATAGAAAAAAGGATACCCCCTTGATTTCTGTCGGGAAAGGGGGTATTATCAAAAATATAACCATATAAATATGCACAACGCTACAATACATAAGGAGTTGTCGATGATGGAATATTGCAAGGCAAGTAAGCAAGAACTGCAGGCCGAACTGGCAGCGCTGCAGGCGAAGTACGATGTCTGCAAGGCCAAGGGCCTGAAATTGGATATGTCTCGCGGTAAGCCCTCTAAGGCGCAGCTGGATCTGTGTGAAGGTCTGCTGACTGCAGTCAGCGACGGTGCCCAGCTGAAGGGTGAGCAGGGCGACCTGCGCAACTATGGCGTATTGGACGGTGCCATTGAGTGCCGCCGTCTGTTTGCCGAACTGCTGGAAGTCCCCGTGGAAAATGTAATTGCCGGCGGAAACTCCAGCCTGACTATGATGTATGATACGATGATGCGCCTGTGGGTGTTTGGCGCGCCCGGTGTGAATCAGCCTTGGTGCCGTGAACCTTCTGTAAAATGGCTGTGCCCGGCGCCCGGTTATGACCGTCATTTTTCCATCTGCCAGCAGCTGGGTATGGAAATGATCACCGTTCCGATGCTGGATGACGGCCCCGATATGGACGTGGTGGAAGAACTGGTAAAGGATCCTGCGGTCAAGGGTGTTTGGTGCGTGCCCCGTTACTCCAATCCCGAGGGCAAGGTGTATTCAGATCAGGTGGTGCAGCGGTTTGCCGCGCTGAAGCCTGCCGCAGAAGATTTCCGCATCTTCTGGGACAATGCCTATGTGGTGCACCATCTGGTGGAAGATCCGCAGCCGATGCTGAACATCTTCGACGCCTGCAAAGCGCAGGGCAGTGAGGATATGGTGCTGATCTATACCTCTACCTCCAAGATCTCTTATGCCGGTGGCGGTGTGGCCTGTATGGCTGCCTCTGCCGCGAATATTGCCTGGACCAAGAAAATTATGGGCGTGCAGGCCATCTCTGCCGATAAGGTAAACCAGATGCGCCACGTACTGTATTTCAAGAATGCAGCCGGTGTTCATGCGCATATGAAGAAGCATGCAGAACTGCTGCAGCCCAAGTTTGAACTGGTGCTGGAAAAACTGCAGCAGGAACTGGCCGGTACCGGCGCAGGTACCTGGCATAAGCCGCAGGGCGGTTATTTCGTCAGCTTTGATGCCATGCCCGGCTGCGCCAGCCGCATCCATGCTCTGTGCAAGGAAGCCGGTCTGGTGATGACCGGTGCAGGCGCCACCTTCCCCTATGGCAAGGATCCGCAGGACAGCAATCTGCGCATCGCACCTTCTCTGCCTCCGCTGGAGGAACTGGAGCAGGCCATGGAGGTCTTCTGCATTTGTGCAAAGCTGGCTGCCGTCGAGCGCTGCTTGGCACAGTAAACGATCATAACAGGCGGGAAGAAAATCTTCCCGCCTTATCTTGTACTTGATTCGCCGAAGGAGGCGTTTTTATGAAAACCGTTGGTATTTTGGCTCCTATGGAGTTGGAGTATTTGCCTCTGCTGGAAAAACTGCAGGAGGCGGAGACCTGTGTTTTGGGCGGCACGCGCTGCACCGTCGGTATGCTGGGCAAGACCCGGGTCATCCTGCACGAATGCAGTGTAGGCAAGGTCAATGCCGCGCTGCACACCCAGCTGCTGATCGATACCTATCACCCCGATGCGATCCTGAATGTGGGCATCGCAGGGTCGCTGAC
>JAFYMZ010000139.1 GCA_017548175.1 Clostridia bacterium
CTATATCGGCATACTCCCCGCCAATTTACTCTATGACGTTATGAACGGGAAGGCGGCATGATTACTCATGCCGCCTTCCCGAAAACATTATTATACTGTTTTATTAGACCGCTCCCGATGGCGTGCTGTTTTTATATTGGTTGGTTCGGTTGCGGAAACTTACTTGACCTTGATGGTCATCAGCAGTTCGCCGGCCTTGACGGAAGCACCGTCGGTGATGTAAACCTGATCCACCACACCGGACATACGGGCCACAACGGAGGTTTCCATCTTCATAGCCTCGATGATGGCCAGAACCTGGTTCTCTTCCACCACGTCGCCGGGCTTGACCTTGACCTTGGAGACCATACCGGGGATGGAGGAGCCAACCTGGCTCTTGTCCTCGGGATCGGCCAGCACAACGGTCTTGCCCTTGACTTCGGCATTCTTATCGGGTACGGCAACTTCGCGGCGCATGCCGTTCAGCTCGAAGTTTACGGTACGGGTACCGTCGTCGTTCTGGTCGCCCAGACCCAGATACTTGATGACCAGCGTCTTGCCGTCTTCAATGTTGATCTTGTTGGTTTCACCCACAGCCAGACCGTTGAAGAACACGTGGCTGCCCATACGCATGATGTAGCCGTAGTCCTTGCGGTGCTTGCGGTAGTCCTCGTAGACCTTGGGGAACAGGCAGTAGGACAGCATTGCGCGCATATCGATGTTCTCGGGTTCTTCGAAGCGCTGCATATCCTTGCGCACCTGCTCGAAGTCGATGGGAGCCAGCAACTCGCCGGGACGGCAGGTGATGGGCTTTTCGCCCTTCAGGACGACTTCCTGCAGACCTTCAGGCTGGAAGCCCCAGGCGGGCTGACCCATCAGGCCCTTGAAGTAAGACACAACGGAGTCGGGGAAGGCCAGAGACTTGCCCTTTTCCAGAATGTTTTCGGGAGTCAGGTTGTTCTGTACCATAAAGATCGCCAGATCGCCGACCATCTTGGAGGAAGGCGTGACCTTGACCAGATCGCCCAGCATATCGTTGACCGTCTTGTACATTTCCTTGACTTCTTCGAAGCGGGGACCCAGACCCAGAGAAACCACCTGCGGATACAGGTTGGTGTACTGGCCGCCGGGGATCTCGTAGCGGTAGATGTCGGTGGTGGGGCTCTTCAGACCTTCGTCGAAGTTCTTATAGCGCAGACGCACGTCGGACCAGTAGTTGTCCAGACGCTGCACCTCGCGCAGATCCAGACCGGTGTCACGCTCGTGACCCTCCAGAGAGGCTACCACGGCAGACAGGGAGGGCTGGCTGGTGAGGGAGGACAGGGATGCGGTGGCGCAGTCCACGATGTCCACGCCGGCTTCGGCAGCCATCAGATAGGTGGCGACCTGATTGCCGGTGGTGTCGTGGGTGTGCAGGTGGATGGGCAGACCCACTTCCTGCTTCAGGGTGGATACCAGCTTCTTGGCGGCATAGGGCTTCAGCAGGCCGGACATATCCTTGATGCACAGCATATGTGCGCCGCGGCGCTCCAGCTCCTTGGCCAGATCCACGTAATATTTCAGGGTGTACTTGTCGCGCTTGGTGTCCAGAATGTCACCGGTATAGCACATGGTGGCTTCCAGCAGCTTGCCCTGCTTCAGCACTTCGTCCATGGCCACTTCCATGCCGGGCAGCCAGTTCAGGGAGTCGAATACGCGGAAGATGTCAATGCCGGAACGGGCGGCTTCCTTGACGAACTCCTTGACCAGATTGTCGGGGAAGTTGGCATAGCCAACGGCGTTGGAGCCGCGCAGCAGCATCTGGAAGGGGATGTTGGGGATCTTTTCCCGCAGCATATCCAGACGCTCCCAGGGAGACTCGTGCAGGAAGCGGTAAGCGGTATCGAAGGTAGCACCGCCCCACATTTCCAGCGAGAAGCAATCGCGCAGGATGTCGGCGACACCGTCGGCGCCCTTGACCAGGTCACGGGTACGCATACGGGTGGACAGCAGAGACTGGTGCGCGTCGCGCATGGTGGTATCGGTGATCAGCAGCTTCTTCTGATCCAGAACCCACTGCTTCACAGCCTCGGGACCCTTGGTATCCAGCAGCTGCTTGAGACCGGTGAGGGGCTTGCCGGAGGGCTGGGGGAAGCGGGGAACGTCGTACTGGTGACGCTCGGCGGTGGGACTGTCTACCTGAATCTGTGCGATGTACTTCAGCACCTTGGTGGCGCGGTCACGGCTGCTCTCGATGTCGAACAGTTCGGGGGTATCATCGATGAACTTGGTGTGGCAGGCACCGGCGCGGAAGGCGGGATGCATCAGAATGTTGGTGACGAAGGGGATGTTGGTCTTGACACCGCGGACGCTTTCCTCGCTGATGGCGCGGGCGGCACGGCGGCAAGCGCCTTCAAAGGTGTTGTCCCAAGTGGTGACCTTCACCAGCAGAGAGTCATAATAGGGGGAGATGACCGAGCCGGCTACGGCGTTGCCGCCGTCCAGACGGACGCCAAAGCCACCGCCGGAACGGTAAGAGGTGATCTTGCCGGTGTCGGGGGCAAAGCTGTTGGCGGGATCTTCGGTGGTAACACGGCACTGGATGGAGTAGCCGTTGATGCGCAGGTCTTCCTGCTTGGTCAGGCCGATGCAGGGATGGGACAGGGGATGACCCTCTGCCACCAGGATCTGGGCACGGACCAGGTCAATGCCGGTGACCATTTCGGTAACGGTATGTTCCACCTGAATACGGGGGTTCATCTCGATGAAGTAATGCTGGCCGGTTCTGCCGTCTACCAGGAACTCTACGGTACCGGCGTTCACATAGCCAACGTGCTTGGAAATCTTAACGGCGTCGGCGCGCAGGGCCTCGATGGTGGCGGGGGGCACGGACCAGGCGGGTGCGTACTCGACCACCTTCTGATAGCGGCGCTGCAGAGAGCAGTCACGCTCGCCCAGATGCATCACGTTGCCGTGCTCGTCGGCCAGAATCTGCACTTCGATGTGCTTGGGCTCAACCAGGAACTTCTCGATGAAGATATCCTCGTTGCCGAAGGCCTTCTTGGCCTCGTTCTTGACCAGCTGGAACTCGCGGCGCACATCTTCTTCGTTGTCGCAGCGGCGCATACCGCGGCCGCCACCGCCGGCAGCAGCCTTCAGAATGATGGGGAAGCCGTAGCTGATGGCCTTCTCCACTGCTTCATCGGCGCTCTCCAGAGGCTGGGTAGAGCCGGGGATGATGGGCACGTTGCAGGCCATTGCGGTAGCCTTTGCGGCCAGCTTGTCGCCCATCTGACCCAGTACGTGAGAGGGCGGGCCGATGAACTTGATGCCGTTTTCCTCACAGGCACGGGCAAAGTCGGCGTTCTCGGACAGGAAGCCGTAGCCGGGATGGATGGCATCGACACCGCGGCGCTTGGCCAGGTCGATGTTGGCGGGAATGTCCAGATAAGCGCCCAGAGGGGACTGGTTTTCACCGATCAGATAAGCCTCGTCGGCTTTGGTGCGGAACAGGCTGCCGGTGTCCTCGTTGGAGTACATGGCAACGGTGTGCAGATCCAAGTCATAGCAGGCGCGGAAAATGCGGATGGCGATCTCGCCGCGGTTAGCGACAAGAACTTTGGAAAAATCTTTCGACATAAAAAATCTCCTTTCACGGGGATGTTCTCTATTATTCCAATTATATTATATCGTTATCGAACGGCTTTTGCAACAAAAGAATTATGATGGAGTAGATAAGATTTCCAAATGGCTTTCGCCCTTAAAGCAAAGCCGCGCCCGGAATTCGGAGCGAAATTTCACCGGAGCACAACAGGCGCTCCCGGCCCTCTTCCAGCACGATCAGCTCGCCCCAATCGGTGATGCCGGTCATCCGGGCACTGTGGGGGATGCCGTCCTCGATATAGGTGATCTCTTGCCCCAGTCCCAGCATATTCTGCCGGTAATAGTCCAGATAGGTGGGGACGGCCAGACTGTCAACGGCCTGCGCCAGCCGGTCGCAGATGTCTGCCGCCAAGGCTTCTCGGCAGAGGGGCGCGCCCACGGCGCCGGCCTTGTGCTGCAAATCTTCGGGGAATTGGGCGGTGGTCAGGTTGATGCCGATACCCACCAGCACATAGGTGCAGTCGGTGATCACCGTTTCGGTGAGGATGCCGCAGATCTTTTTGCCGTGCAGGTACAGGTCGTTGACCCACTTGATGCGCGCGCCGCAGTCCAGCGCCTGCGCCACGGCCACACTGGCGGCGGTGGTGATGCGCAGCGTTTCACGGCTGAAGTTGTCGGCGCGGAAGACGTAGGTCATATACAGTCCGGTATCGGCCGGGGAATAAAAACTGCGGCCCAGCCGTCCCTTGCCGGCGGTTTGTCCGTCGGCCACAAAGACCGCGCGGTCGCAGGCATTCTCCTGCAAAAAGCGGCGTGCGGCTTCGTTGGTAGAGTCGATGATATTATAGGCAAAGACCGGGATCTTTTGCTGTAGCAGCTGCCGGATTTGTTGTGCGCAGACCATAGGCAAAGGCTCCTTTCACGGCACGGTTCTTTCTGCCTTTATTATAGTCAACCGGGCAAAAGAAGTCAACGAAACGGCTTGACAGGTTTAGGAATGAAGCGTATAACAAAACTAAAGTTATTTTTTGGCAAATTGGATTCGAGGAGGGTTTCTATGAAAGAGATCAGCAAACATCTGGCAGCTGCAAAAGTATATTATGACTTTTGTAAGATGATGGATGACGAGAAGTGGAAGTACGAGGGAAATGAAGAAAATTTTTCCATCGTGTGCAACGCAGTGGGCGAGGACCTGCCTATCGAGCTGGTTATCCGGATGGACGTTGACCGCCAGCTTGTACTGGTGCTGTCTCGGTTACCCTACAAGATCCCCGAGGAGAAACGTGTAGATGTAGCCGTTGCAGTGAGCGTGATCAACAATACGTTGGTGGACGGCAACGTGGAGTTTAATCTGGAGAGCGGTCACGTGTTCTTCCGTATGACCAACAGTTATATGGACAGCAACCTTAGCAGTGAGGTTTACGGGTATCTGCTGTACTGCGCCTGCCAGACCATCGATACGTTCAATGACAAACTGCTGATGTTGAGTAAGGGTATCATCGACGTGGAGCAGTTCATTAAACTGTACAACAAGGAATAAAGGAGGGGAACAAGATGGCTGATAAGAAGATGCTGGCACAGCAGGTATATCAGACGGTTTGCGCTGCACTGGAAGATAGAGATTGGAAGTTTGAAAAGGAAGAATCCGACCTGCTGGTACGCTTTGGTGTGCGCGGAGACGATCTCCCCATTGAGTTTATCATCGCGGTGGATGAAGAGCGCCAGCTGATCCGGGTGATGTCGCCGTTGCCCTTTAAGATGAGCGAGGACAATCGGGTGGAAGGTGCAATTGCCGTTTGCGCCGCAAACTTCGGCATGGTGGATGGAAGCTTTGACTATGACCTGACCGACGGAAGAATCGTGTTCCGGATGACGGTGTCCTTCCGTGAGAGCACCATTGGCCAGCTTTTGATCCAGTATATGATCTCCTGCACCATTGCTATGGTGGATGAATATAATGATAAGTTCCTGGCACTCAATTCGGGTGTGATGAAAGTGGAAGATTTCTTCAAACAGAACTAAGAATCGGGCCGCTGCGGAACATTCTGCGGCGGCCCTTTTGCAATAGAAATGGAGTACGCGTGATGCTGTTTTTACAATATCCCCCCTGCTCGACCTGCCAAAAGGCAAAAAAGTGGCTGGACGAGCACAATCTGATCTATACCGACCGGCACATCAAGCTGGAAAATCCCGGTTATGAGGAACTGAAGGAATGGCACGCCCGCAGCGGCCTGCCCCTGAAAAAGTTCTTCAACACCAGCGGTCTGGCCTATAAGGAGCTGGAACTGAAGGACAAACTGCCCGGGATGACCGAGGAGGAGCAGCTGCGGCTGCTGGCCACCGACGGCATGCTGGTAAAGCGTCCGCTGGTGATACTGGACGATGCCGTTCTGGTGGGCTTTAAGCCTGCGGAATGGGAAGCGGCTTTGATAAAATAAGCAAAATGAAAAAGAACCCTTGGCACCGATGGGTGCCAAGGGTTCTGTGTTGTTATTCGGTCAAATCTTTGGCGTACAGCCGGTCGGTGCCGCCGCCGTAGTTGACAATGTCCCGCAGGTAGCGGTAGCCGTATTTTTCATACAGCCCGGTGTGCTCGGAAGGGATGTAGGTGCGGGTGAAGCCAAGCTGCTTTGCATAGTCGTTGGCAAAGTCGATGAGCATTCCGCTGATGCGGTGCCCGCGGCAGGACTCGGTGACGAAAATGCTGGATACCCAAGGGGTGATGTCGGGAAGGGGATAGTAGTCGGTCTTCAGCAGCGAAGCCATGCCCACGATCTTGCCATCCAGCAGCGCCACGAACATGGTCTCCCAGTCGGAAAAGTCCCAGCGCGCCAGCGACTGCAGGGTGTGAGCCTTCACCTCGTCCCAAGAGAAGTTGGTGACGAACTCCACCAGCGCAGCGGCCAGCGGGGTGTCACGGTCTACTTTGCGAAACTCCAGACGTTCCATCTTATTTGACGTAGACCTTGGGCAGGCGCTGA
>JAFYMZ010000140.1 GCA_017548175.1 Clostridia bacterium
ATTGCGCCGCTGCGGCAGCTTGATGATGGAGGCCGCCGATGCTCATGCCGTGCCTGCCGGCGGCGCCCTGGCGGTGGACCGCGATGCCTTCGCTGCCCACATCACCCAGCGCATTGACAACCACCCCAACATCACCCGCTATGCCGGCCGTGTGGACGAGATCCCTGCCGGTCCTTGCGTCATTGCCACCGGCCCTCTGACCGACGGCAAGCTGGCCGATGCCATCAACGAACTGTTCGGCGGCGGTGAGCCCCTGCATTTCTACGATGCCGCAGCCCCCATCGTCAGCTTTGACAGCATCGATATGGAGCAGGCATATTTTGCCTCCCGTTACGACAAGGGTACCCCCGACTATATCAACTGCCCCATGAACAAAGAGCAGTATCTGGCCTTTGTGGAGGCACTGCGCACGGCGGAAGAAGCGCCCGTCCACGGCTTTGAGGACAAGGCTGTGTTTGAGGGCTGTATGCCCGTTGAGGTCATGGCGCGCCGCGGTGAGGATACCCTGCGCTTTGGCCCCATGAAGCCCGTGGGTCTGCGCGATCCCCGTACCGGCGAAAAGCCCTATGCGGTGGTGCAGCTGCGTGCCGACAACGAAGAAAAGACCATGTTCAACATCGTGGGCTTCCAGACGCATCTGAAGTTCCCCGAGCAGAAGCGTGTCTTTGGTATGATCCCGGCTCTGGCCAATGCGGAATATTTCCGTTACGGCGTGATGCACCGCAACAGCTTCATTGACTCTCCCGGCCGACTGGATAAGTTCTATCGGGTCATCGGCCGCGAAGAACTGATGCTGGCCGGTCAGATCACCGGCGTGGAAGGCTACATCGAGTCTGCGGCCTCCGGTTTTTGCTGCGGCCTGAATATGGCACGGCAGTTGGCCGGCAAGGAACTGATCGAGTTCCCCGGCACTACGGCACTGGGCGCACTGGTGCGCCACATCAGCGCCTTTGAGGGCAAGAACTTCCAGCCCATGAACATCAACTTTGGTTTGGTGGACAGCCTGGATCACCGGGTTCGCGGCAAGAAGGAACGATATACAGAAATTGCGGAGCGCGGTCTGGCCGTGCTGGACGGTATGCTGCCGCAGATCAGAGAGGATGTAAAGGCATGAAGATTTTGATCGACGCCATGGGCGGCGACCTGGCACCCGGTTGCGCGGTAGAAGGCGCACTGCTGGCTGCAAAGGCATATCCCGATTGCGAGATCGTGCTGGTGGGTGACGAAGGTCAGGTAAAGCCCCTGCTGGAAGGCAAGGCGCTGCCCAACATCAGCACCGTACATACCACCGAGGTCATCACCATGGAAGATGACCCTGCCACTGCCGTCCGTCGCAAGAAGGACAGCAGTATGGCCGTTTGCCTGAAGATGCTGCTGCAGGGCGATGCAGAGGGTATGGTCTCTGCCGGCAGCACCGGCGCACTGCTCACCGGCGCAACGCTGGTGGCCAAGCGCATCCGCGGCATTCGCCGTGCGGCCATCGGCACCCTGTTCCCCCAGCGCGGCGGCGGCAAGGCCCTGATGCTGGACAGCGGCGCCAATGCCGAATGCACCCCCGAATATCTGCTGCAGTTTGCATATCTGGGCCACTTCTTTATGAAGACCCAGATGGGCATCGAGAACCCCCGCGTGGGTCTGGTGAACAACGGCACCGAAGAGCACAAGGGCGACGCGCTGCGTAAGGAGACCCATAAGCTGCTGCAGGAGGCACACGATGCCGGCCGCATCAACTTTGTGGGCAACGTGGAAGGCCGCGAGGCACTGTCCGGCGCTTGCGACGTGCTGGTGTGCGACGGCTTTACCGGCAACGTGATGCTGAAGACCATCGAAGGCGCAGCCGGCTTCCTGATGCGCGAGCTGAAGGATATCCTGTACGCCAACCTGCCCAGCAAGCTGGCAGCACTGATGCTGAAGCCCGGCCTGCAGCGCCTGAAGAAGATGCTGGATTACAAGGAAGTGGGCGGCGCGCCCATGCTGGGCATCTCCAAGACGGTGGTAAAGGCCCACGGCAGCAGCAACGGACAGGCCATCTGCAATGCGGTGGGTCAGGCCATTGCCTTTGAAAAGAGTGGCTTTATCAAGATGGTGGAAGAAAACATCGACCTGATGACCCTGAAGCAGCAGGAAGAAGCATAAGCGCGAAAAAAACCGGAAAAAAGGACTTTACAAGCGCAAACTCTCATGCTATGATAACCACGATAACGCATAAAAATGGAGGTTCCAATTATGGTTTTTGAAAAGCTTTGCAAGATCGTCGCCGATCAGTTCGGTATTTCCGAGAGCGAGATCACGATGGATACCAACTTTGTAGAAGACCTGGATGCCGATTCTCTGGATCTGGTCGAGGTCATGATGGGCGTGGAGGACGTGTTCCACATCGAGGAGATCGATGAGGAAAAGCTGCAGTTTATGAAGACTGTGGGCGATGTGGTAAATTACATCAGCGACCGCATCTGAGTATGCTCGAAGAAGTCCTGCGGCGCAGGACTTCTTCTTTCTTCTTTGCACCCTGTAAATCACCGTTAAAAACGGGAAAGTGAGTAGTTATGTCTGAATTTCCGCATTTTGAATATACTTTTCAGGATAAACATCTGCTGCAGAATGCCCTGACCCACAGTTCCTATGCCAATGAGAACCGGGACAAGGGTGCCAAGAGCAACGAGCGGCTGGAGTTTTTGGGCGACAGCGTTCTGGGCTTGATCTGTGCGCGGCATCTGTATGCCGAGTATAAGCATCTGCCCGAGGGCGAACTGACCAAGCTGCGTGCTGCCATCGTTTGCGAGGCATCGCTGCACGAGTTTGCCCTGCGCATCAAGCTGGGTGATCGGCTGCTGCTGGGTCGCGGCGAGCGCTCCGGCGGCGGAAGCCATCGGGCCAGCGTGCTGGCTGATGCGGTGGAAGCCGTACTGGCGGCGGTGTTCCTGGACGGCGGTATGGATGCTGCCAAAGGCTTTATCCTGCCCTTTATCAAGGAAAAGGCCGAGAGCATCGTCCGTGGTGCCAAGGTGGTGGACTATAAGACTACCCTGCAGGAGATCGTGCAGAAGAACCACGAAGAGACACTGGCCTATCGCCTGAAGGGCGAGTTTGGCCCCGACCACGACAAGCATTTCGTGATGGAAGTGCTGATCAACAGCAACGTAGTGGCGGAGGGCAGCGGCAAGAGCAAGAAGCAGGCCGAGCAGGCTGCGGCCAAGGCCGCATTGGCCCTGATGGGACAGTAAGAAGTGAAAAGGCGCCCTGTTGTGGGCGCCTTTTTTAGGAGGATCAACATGAAATCCATTCGTGAATTATACAAAGCAGGCAGGGGCCCGTCCAGTTCCCACACCATGGGACCGGACAAGGCTTGCCGGATGTTTGCCGGAGAATATCCCGGTGCGGATGCCTTTACCGTGGTGCTGTACGGTTCGCTGGCCAAGACCGGCAAGGGTCACGGCACCGACGTGGCGGTCATCGAGGCACTGGCCCCGGCCAAGGTCACGGTGGAGTGGCAGCCGGAGCCGGACTTTGCGCTGCCGCACCCCAATACGATGGATCTGATGGCCTATGCAGACGGCGTGGAACTGGGTCGCAAGCGGATGTGCAGCATCGGCGGCGGCGCGGTGGCTGAGGCCGGCGCGGAGATGGAGGACACCCCCGAGGTGTATCCCGAGACCTCCTTTGGCGAGATCATGGAATATTGCCGCGTGCATAATATGCGGCTCAGCGATTTTGTGGCCATGCGCGAAGGCGACGGCATCTGGGATTACCTGCACGAAATGTGGCGCGTGATGACCCAGGCCATCGCACAGGGTCTGTCGGTGCGCGGCACGCTGCCCGGCGGCCTGCAGGTAGAACGCAAGGCGCAGCATTTGTTCCAGCAGCGGCACATGGACGAGAGTCCTTCCACCCGTGAAAACCGGATGGTGTGCGCCTATGCCTTTGCCGTCAGCGAGCAGAATGCCGGCGGCGGTATGGTGGTCACGGCGCCCACTTGCGGCAGCTGCGGCGTACTGCCTGCCGTGCTGAAGTATATGCAGGAGACCCGCGGTCTGCCCGAACAGGACATTCTGCGCGCGCTGGCCGTTGGCGGTCTGGTGGGCAATGTGGTCAAGACCAATGCCTCCATCAGCGGTGCAGAATGCGGTTGTCAGGCTGAGGTAGGCACTGCCTGCAGTATGGCGGCGGCAGCATTGGGCGAGCTGTTTGGCTTGGGTTTGGACCAGATCGAGTATGCCGCAGAAGTGGCGCTGGAGCATCATCTGGGTCTGACCTGCGACCCGGTGGCCGGTCTGGTGCAGATCCCCTGCATCGAGCGCAACGCCGTTGCGGCGATGCGCGCCATCAACGCGCTGAGCTTGGCGAACTTCCTGGCCGACAGCCGGAAGATCTCCTTTGACCTGGTGGTACAGACCATGTACGAGACCGGTCTGGATATGGCGCATCCCTACCGCGAGACGGCGGAAGGCGGATTGGCAAAACTGTATAAATAAGCAAGTGGAAAACCGGGGTGAGAAAACCTCGGTTTTCCTTGTATTTATTGGGGTTTGCGGCATTTTTTGTGGGGTAAAAACCTTGTAATTTACCGCGAAATTTGATAAAATAAACTGTACTGCAAATTTTGGAAGCAAACTGAAACGAGAGGTGCTGTTTTGTTTTTAAAATCCATTGAAATTCAGGGATTCAAATCCTTTCCTGATAAGACGCTGCTGCATTTCGGCCGAGGCATTACTGCCATCGTCGGCCCCAACGGCAGCGGTAAAAGTAATATCGTTGACGCCATCCGTTGGGTACTGGGCGAACAGTCTACCAAGACCCTGCGCGGCGGCAAGATGGAAGACGTCATCTTCGGCGGTACCAACCGCAGAAGCCCCTTGGGCTTTTGTGAGGTCACGCTGACGCTGGACAATGCCGACGGCAGCATTCCGCTGGATTATGCCGAGATCAGCGTCACCCGCCGTTACTATCGCAGCGGTGAGAGTGAGTTTTACCTCAACCGCAAGGCGGTGCGCCTGAAGGACATCCACGAGCTGTTTATGGACACCGGTCTGGGCCGCGACGGTTATTCCGTCATCGGTCAGGGCCGTATCGACGAGATCCTGTCGGTCAAGAGCGCCGATCGCCGTGAGATCTTCGAAGAGGCTGCCGGCATCACCAAGTTCCGCTACCGCAAGGAAGAGAGCGAGCGCAAGCTGAAGGCTTGCGAGGAGAACCTGGTGCGCATTCGCGACATCATCACCGAGTTGGAGGGTCAGGTGGCGCCGCTGAAGAATCAGGCGGAGAAGGCCAAGAACTGGCTGATCTACCGTGACGAGCTGCGCGGTCTGGAAGTCACCGTTTGGCTGGACAGTCTGGAGAAGCTGAAGGATAGTCTGCAGAAGGCACAGGTGGACTATGCCAACGCCGAGCGTATGCTGTCTGCCCGCAAGGGTGAGCTGGAGGCCATGGAGGAGCAGTCTCAGGCCATTACCGACCGGATGCACGAGAAGGATGTGCAGGCCGAGGCACTGCGTGAAGAGCAGCGGCAGGCCGAGCGTCTGGAAAGCGAACTGCGCAGCCAGATCGCCGTCAACCGCACCCACGTGCAGAACAACGAGGACAACATCGCGGCCAAGACGCGCGAACTGGAGCAGCAGGATGCCCAGGGCGAGAGCCTGGAGAGCCAGCGCAAGAGCAAGCTGGATCGGGCAGAGGAACTGCTGCAGAAGGATGCGCAGCTGCAGGAAGAACTGGACGCCCTGTTCCGTCAGGTGCAGCAGGCAGCCGAGACCAGCCGTGACCTGCAGACCCGTCTGGATGCGCTGGACGCGCAGATCAGCCTGAAGCGACAGGCCATGCAGGAGGCACAGGCAGCAGCCGGTGCGCTGGAAAGCGGTATGGAAGAGATCGCGGCCCGCGGCGCACACATCGAAGAAGACCTTGCCCAGCAGGAAGAAAAGCTGGAGCAGGAGAAGCAGAAGGCCCGTGCCCTGCGGAAAGAAATTGAAGAAAACGAGGACAAAGAGTCCTCGGCCGAAAATATGCTGCGCGGCTTTGCGCTGCGTGAAAAGGCCCGTGCCGAAAAGGTGCAGAGCCTCAGCGAGACCTTGCAGCAGGGTCAGCGCCAGCTGGATCTGAAGACCCAGCGGTTGGATATGCTGCGCGCCATGGAGCGGGAGTATGAAGGCTTCAGTCAGTCGGTGCGCCGTGTGATGCAGGCCAGCCAGCGCGGCGAGCTGCAGGGCGTGCACGGCCCCCTCAGCAGCCTGATCCGGGTCGGTGACCGGGAATCCGTGGCGGTGGAGATCGCACTGGGCGCAGCCATGCAGAACATTGTGGTGGATACCGAGCAGGACGCCAAGGCGGCCATCGGATACTTAAAGCGTCACGATTACGGCCGTGCCACCTTCCTGCCCCTGACGGCAGTCAAGGGCCGCGGCGGCAATCGCCGGGATCTGGACGGTCAGCCGGGCTTCGTGGGCTGGGCCGACGATCTGGTGACCTATGACGGCAAGTACGAGCGGATCATTTCCAGCCTGCTGGCCGGTACTGCGGTGGCAGAGCATATCGATGCGGCCATTGCCATTGCCAAGAAGAACGGTTACAGTTTCCGCATCGTCACGCTGGACGGACAACTGATCAATCCCTCCGGTGCCATGACCGGCGGTAGTTTGAATAAAAATACCGGCGTGCTGTCCCGTGCCAACGAGATCAGCCGCTTGGAAGAAGAGACCAAGACCCTGCAGGCACGCTGCGAGCAGGCCGAAAAGACCTTGCGCGCTGCCAAGCAGGAACTGGAGAGCAGCCTGTACGAATCGAATGTGGCCAAGGAAGAACTGCGTGCGGCACAGGATGCCCTGCTGCGGCTGCGTGCCGAGCAGAGCCAGCATAAGGCGCTGATGGATGCCATCCGCGGCCATATCGAGGATCTGGAGACCGAGCAGGAGACCCAGGGCAGCCGTATCGCAGCAGCCAAGCAGGCTGCCGGCGAGAAGCGTCGGGAGGCACAGGGCTACGGCGAAGAGGCGGCCAAGCTGGAAGCACAGGCAGCCGAACTGGCCGGCGGCCGCAGAGAAGAAGAGGATCGCACCGGCAAGCTGACCGGCCAGATCACCACGCTGCGTGAGGCGCAGGTGGCGGCCAAGGCCGAGCGGGAATCCGCGCTGATCTCTGCCCGTGAACTGGAGGTACTGATGGCTTCCATGCAGGGCGAGATGGAGAGCAAGGAGCAGGTCATTGATGCCATCCGGCAGCGGAATGCCGAACTGCGCGAACTGATCCGGCAGCAGGAAGCACTGGCACAGGATCACGCCAAGACGGCGGAAGAGAAGAAGGCCCGTCTGCAGAACATTCAGAACGAGCGCCTGCAGCTGGAAGGCCGTCGGGCAAGCCTGTCCCGTGAGATCCAGAGCAAGAACAACGAACTGATCAATCTGGAGCGCGAGCGCGGCCGTCTGGAGAATAAAAAGACCCAGGCCGAGATGGAAGAGGACAGCATCCTGCAGAAATTGTGGGACAATTACGAGCTGACCCGCGTCACCGGCAAGGATGTGCGCGTGGAGATCGAAAGCACGGCGGCGGCCAACCGCCGCATCGGCGAACTGCGCGGTGCCATGAAGAAACTGGGCAGCGTCAATCTGGATGCCATCGAGGAGTACGAGAAGGTCAGCCAGCGCTTTGAGTTCCTGAGCGCACAGCGCGATGATCTGGAAAAGGCCAAGGCAGACCTGCTGAACGTCATCGGCGACCTGACCAAGAATATGAAGGAGATCTTCGGCACGCAGTTTGCCAAGATCAACGAGGCCTTTGGCCGTACCTTTGTAGAGATCTTTGGCGGCGGCAGCGCGGCGCTGCGGCTGGAGGACGAAAGCGACATCCTCAACTGCGGCATCGAGATCCGCGTGGAACTGCCCGGCAAGAGTATGCGCGCCATTTCGCTGCTGTCCGGCGGTGAGAAGGCCTTTGTGGCCATCGCCCTGTACTTCGCCATCCTGAAGGTGCGTCCCACGCCCTTCTGCGTACTGGACGAGATCGAGGCAGCGCTGGATGACGTAAACGTGCAGCGATATGCGGCTTATATGCGCACCCTGTGCGAGCAGACTCAGTTTATCGTCATCACCCACCGTCGCGGCACCATGGAAGGCTCGGATATCCTGTACGGCGTGACCATGCAGGAGCAGGGCGTGACCAAGCTGCTGGCGCTGAACATCAACGAGGTTGAGGAGCACATCAAGGAAAAACTTTCCTGATGGGCGATACCATAGAACAGGAGGCTGTTATGGGATTTTTTGACAGAATCAAGGAAGGTCTGCGTAAGACCAAAGAGAGCACCGGTCAGAACCTGAACGCCGTGTTTGCCACCTTCCGCAGTGTGGACGAAGACCTGCTGGAGGAACTGGAAGACGCGCTGGTACTGTGCGACATCGGTGCATATACCGCTGCGGAGGCAGTGGAAGAACTGCGCAAGCAGGCAAAGCTGCAGAAGCTGCAGAGCAGAGAGGAAGTGGTGGAATGCCTCAGCGGCATTCTGGCCCACAAGATGACCCCCAACAACGGTCTGCAGCTGCATGGCAAGCCTGCGGTCATTCTGGTGGTGGGCGTCAACGGCGTCGGAAAGACCACCACCATCGGCAAGCTGGGACAGAAACTCACCGCAGAGGGCAAGAAGGTGCTGTTTGCGGCCGGTGATACCTTCCGTGCCGCAGCTGCCGATCAGCTGGGCATTTGGGCCGGTCGCTGCGGTGCAGACATCGTGCGGCACAGCGAGGGCGCAGACCCCGCTGCCGTGGTGTTTGACGCCATTTCCGCAGCCAAGGCAAGAAATGTGGACGTGGTCATCTG
>JAFYMZ010000141.1 GCA_017548175.1 Clostridia bacterium
CAACCATGTGATTTTCTGCCGCAATTCCGAAGAAAAAGCGGATCACGGATCGCTGAAAAAGATTATTCGCGGCGATCTGAAGATTTTGTCACTGCCTGCGTTCTTTGAGTCGGTCAGTTCCAGCCGTATCCGTGAATTCGTGGACCAGAAGCTGGATATCTCCATGCTGGTAGACCCTGTGGTGCAGTCCTTTATCTATGAATACGGTTTTTACGTTCGCTCTCCTGAACTCAAGAACGTGATGAAACCGCAGGATATCTTCTTCAGACGTTATCGCAAGGCGGATGACGGTTTGCCCGAAAAGCTGCACCAGACCATCGATTCTCTGCAAAAGCCTCTGGCAGTCACCATGTGCGCCCGTCCTGATACGGTACTGGGCTGGGCGGTAGGCCACACGCTGCAGGCTTCTGAACTGTATGATGCCCTGCACTCTCTGCAGGCTGCCCGCTATGTGCGCCGCTATGCTTCCGGCCGTATTTTGATGGTCAATGAAGTGTACACCTGCGCGCAGCGCACTATGGAAGAGTGCCGTATGGTGCTTACGGAGCTGTTGGCCCGCAGTCTGGACAGTGACCACACCTATGCGCTGTGCCGCTGCGCACCGGAGGATGTACACCTGCGTCAGGCTTTGGCGCAACTGGGATTCCTGCCGGTGGCAGACTGCGAGGATACGTTCTGCGTGGATATGCGTGCGCCTGTCATGTTCCTGCAGGATGTGCTGCTGTGGTTGAAAAAGCCCCATCAGGACGATCCGGAAGTGAAAGAGGCGGTGCTGCAGACCAGACCCAAGCTGCGTGAAGCCCTTTGCGCCATGTTCCCGGGCCAGCTGGTACTGTGCTTCGACTCGGAGATGCTCAATCAAGTGGTTATGGAGCGGGTGCAGCAAATCAACGGTGTGCAGGATGTGCCTGCCGGCGTGCGCCGTCTCGGTCCGTATATGTGCGTGCCTTACGGTAAGATCCTCTCCAATGAGATCGTTCCCAATACGGTGACCAAAACGCTGCATGCAGAAAAATGCTTCGATACCGACATTGATAACTTCACTATTGTCGAGTACCCCGGCTATTCGCAGCTGCACAATCAGGCACGTACGCTGCGTGCATTCCACCGTCCGCTTTTGCTGGTGGATGACTTCCTCCATAAGGGATACCGTATTGAGAAGTTGGATCGTGTGTTCCGTGAGGCGCAGCTGACTATCGACCGCATCATTGTCGGCGTGATGTCCGGTAACGGTAAGGATCTGATGCAGGTGCAAGGCCGTCAGGCGGAGTGTGAGTATTTCATTCCTAACCTGCGCTACTGGCTGACGGAGAGCTTGCTCTATCCCTTCATCGGCGGTGACAGTACCGGTGAGCGCGGTATGACGGAGCATATGCTGCCGTCCATCAATCTGGTGCTGCCGTATTATTACCCCAAGTTTATGCCGGAGGTCACGGAGGCGAGCATTATCAACTATAGCCGTGTGGCTTTGGGTAATGCGCTGGAGATCATGCGTGTGCTGGAACGTCGGCATCAGCGCATTTTCAACACAACGCTGACCATCCGCAGATTGGGCGAGGCATTGCAGCAGCCTCGTCTGCCGGATAAGGGCAACTGTATGAAATATGACTTCAACCGTCCCGCCTCTGACTATTTGGCGGAGGACCTGTGCCAGATCGGTCGTATCTGCCGCAGAGTAGAGGAGTGAGAAGATGCTGAAACGTTGGAATAATATCTGTCTTTGCGGCCCGGAGGAGTTCTTTCCTGTGGACGCAGAGCCGGTGGAGACACTTTTTGCTCCCTTGGTCATTATGGTACACCGCGACGCTCTGTCCAGCCGCGGCGTGTGGGCGATCCACTCGCTGGCAGAGTTGGAGGAGAAGGAGTCCGTTCGCTGTCTGCTGCCTTGTCAGCCCTGTGCCGAAAAGGATGAACTGGAAGAATTTGTGTCTCAGCACGGCGCTATGGTGGCCAATACCGCTTTTGCACGGCTGTTTGACATGCTGCCGCGATTCCTCTTTCCGAAAAAAGACGGCCTGCGTGTGACGCTGGTGGGCTTGGGTGATGTAGGCGGCACGGTACTGACAGGCTTGAAGCTGCTGGGCCGTGAGATCGAGGAGATCGCCGTTTACGACCCCAATGAAGCCATGTGCCGTCGGTATGAGATGGAACTCAATCAGGTGCTTCCGGAATATCCCGGCGGCCGCGTGCCCCACGTAACCATCTGTCCGGAGGATCAGCTGTTTGACTGTGATTTGTTTCTCTTCACTGCTTCGCGCGGTGTTCCGGCGGTTGGCAGTAACGTTAAAGACGTGCGTATGGCCCAGTTTGACGCCAATCGCGCCATGCTGGATGTCTATGCTGCAAAAGCCCGTGCAGCGCAGTTTTTGGGTCTGTTTTGCCAGATTTCCGATCCGGTAGACCACCTTGCCCGTGAAGTGTTTCTCTGCTCTAATCGAAATGAGGACGGCGTGTACGATTTTGCCGGTCTCCTGCCGGAGCAGGTGCAGGGCTTCGGCTTGGGCGTGATGGCGGCCCG
>JAFYMZ010000142.1 GCA_017548175.1 Clostridia bacterium
CCTGAAGCTGCTGCGCATCAAGGGCGGCACCGCCTCCAACGTGGTTCCCTCCTACGCCTACGCAGACCTGGAGTGCGACGACGAGATGGCTGACCGCATGTGCAAGCTCTACTCCACCGCCATCAAATTCAGCCGCCGTCCCTTCGGCTTCCGCATCGAGTCCTTCGGCATCAGCGCCCACGGCTCCACCCCCGCCCTGGGCGAAAATGCCATCGGCCGTCTGATGTTCGCCCTGGACAATCTGCCCCTGGAGGGCGAGGTGGCCAACGCCATCCACTTCCTGGCCGAGAAGATCGGCATGGAGTGCAACGGCGCTTCCGCCGGCATCAATCTCCGGGACGACGTCTCCGGCGAGCTGAGCCTGAACTGGGGCACCATGGAGGCAGACGAAAATAAGCTGAGCCTGGTCATCAACTACCGCTACCCCGTGACCTTCGGCTACGGCGACTGCGCTCCCGCGTTTAACAAGCTGTTCACCGATGCCGACTTCACTCTGGATAAGGAATTCCACAAGGAAAAGCTCTATATCCCCGAAGATCATGAGCTGGTCACCACCCTGCTGGATGTCTACCAGGAGCAGACCGGCCGGGAGGGCAAAGCCATCTGTATCGGCGGCGGCACCTACGCCAAGGCCATCCCCAACCTGCTGGCCTTCGGCCCCGTCTTCCCCGGCGACGAAGTCCGCGAGCACAAGCCCGACGAGTTCATCACCATCGATAATCTGGTCAAGAACGCCCAGATCATCGCCCACGCCATGTACGCCCTGGCGAAGTAACAGATGCAAAAACGCCCGTCCAATTGGCGGTGCTTCGTAAAACAGTTAATCCTCAACAGATCATAATTGTTCCTGTTGAGGATTTTCTATTTGATGAAACTATATTATAATTAATTTAGGAAAAAAGATGCTTTGCGCTGAAGGACGGGTATATATGGCTGCTAAAAAAGTATGGTGCATATACAAACACACTAACAAAATAAACGGCAAGGGATATATCGGCAAAGCTATTTTCCCTCCTCAGAGCAGATGGGGAATCAACGGCAAAAAATATGCAAACCAGCCTGCTTTTAGTGCGGCAATTAATAAGTATGGCTGGGAAAACTTTGAACATGCCATCTTGTTAACAGACCTAACTGCCGAAGAAGCCATTGAGGCCGAAATCAGACTGATTGCAGAACACAACACTTTTTGTGGAATCACATCTGGTAATGGGTACAACATGACCCGTGGTGGAGAAGGTATGAGCGGATGGCATCATTCACTTGATGAGATTAAACG
Source organism: Clostridia bacterium (assembly GCA_017548175.1). Next base: position 1,277 of record JAFYMZ010000142.1, read on the forward strand.
ACGTTCTGGTGACCAAAGCGTTCACGCAAGACCTGTTGTTTCGTGTATAGATGGAGAACGTTTTGGTTCTGCTACATCCGCAGCTGAAAAGTATGGGATTAATCGGAGCTCAATTTCGGCGGCAGCCAACGGGAGCGGTAAGTCCGCAGGAAAAAGAATCTGGTGCTATAGTGATGTGTGGGACAATATGTCCTCCGAGGAACGCAATAACTATATCCAGCAACGGCTCGTAAGCAACAAAAAAGGTAGCCGGCATCATAAGAGTGTCGCGGTTATCAACTGTCTGACAGGAGACACATTTTTGACTATTACGGAAGCGCAGGAAGCATATGGTTGCAATACCATTCATCACGCAATTAACGATTATGATTATACAAAGAAAGCCAATGGCCAAGTATGGTGCAGATTGGATATATGGAATTCTTTCTCAGAGAAAGAGAAGGAGGCATATATTTATGACAAACTCAATGCTCGTAGAGGAGAATTCAATGCGAGTGCAAGGGCTGTCGTAAATCTGATAACAGAAGAAGTGTTCCCAACAATGAAGGAAGCTGCTGAACAGTATTCTTGTAATGCTGCTAAAATCTGTGCATGCTGCAAAAAAACAAATAGGACAGCAGGTGGGCAAGTATGGATCTACCATAGTGAATACCTTCGTATGTCAGAAATAGAAAAAGCACGCTTTCTTGAAGAATGCCTTTGCAAGTCAGAGAATCCAGCAAAATATGGACTTGGTGCAAAGGGAATTATCAATCTGACCAAAAATCTTTCCTATAAAACGTTGAAAGATGCAGCAGATGCAACGGGACTTTCGACCTATACACTGCGAGAACTATGCAAACGCAAGAAATGTTCTTACAGTCGTGACGTTTGGATTCTTGAGGAAGAATATGCTTTGATGGATGAAAATGAAATATCGGAATACCAGCAAATGTGCTTGGCGAACAGCGCAATGATTAAGCACAATCGCCGTATAAGAAACGATTCGACAGGCGAAATTTTTGAAAACGCAAAAATGGCAGCAGAAGCATATAATTGCGATTATTCAAGATTGATGAAGTGCTGCAAAGGGATAGTTCGTAGTGTTGGTGGATACGCTTGGAGTTTTGCTGATGAAAATCAGAATAATGTCTAAGAGCGCACTTCTATACAGGAACAAGCCTTGTACGCGTGCTTTGCGAGATAAACAGCCCTGACTCTTGAACATCCGGGCTGTTTTGCCTCACTTTGCTCCGTACAAGGGTATATACCCTTGCGCTGCTATTCGCAGCTATCCCCAAAGTTAAACCCCCGCAAGAATTTATCCTGCGGGGATTTAACTGTTTTATGAGCACCGCCCAATGGACGGGCGTTTTTTGTATAAAAATCTGCCGCCGGGGATCCGGCGGCAGATGCTATTTTACTCGACAGCTTCGATCTTGATGGTGTTGGTGTTACCGGTCTGGCCATTGATGGGGCCGCCGGTCATGATGACATTGTCACCGGGCTGCAGATCCAGCACCTTCTTGGTTGCCTTCTTGGCATAGTAGAACATGACGTCCATGCTGGGGAACTCCTCAGCCAGAACGGGGATGACGCCCCAGCTCATGGCCAGGCGGCGCCAGATGTTGATGTTGGTGGTCATGCCGATGATATTGACGGGAGTGCGGAAACGGCTGACCATACGGGCAGTCTTGCCGGAGACGGAGCAGACGACGATGGCCTTGGCATCCACGTCCATAGCCATGGAGCAGACAGCGTGGGAAATGCGATCCAGAGTGGTGTTGCCCACATAGTCTTCCTCGATGAAGCGGTGCTTATACTCGGTCTGGGTCTCGGTGTAGGCAGCGATCTCAGCCATGGCCTTGACAGCCTCGATGGGGTGCTTACCGGCAGCGGACTCACCGGACAGCATGACGCAGGAAGTGCCGTCGTAGACAGCGTTTGCAACGTCAGAGATCTCAGCACGGGTGGGGCGGGGATTGTAGATCATGGACTCCAGCATCTCAGTTGCAGTGATGACCATCTTGCCCTTGGCGCGGCACAGGTGGGTCAGCTTCTTCTGGACAGCGGGAACCTCCACGAAGGGGATCTCAACGCCCAGGTCACCACGAGCGACCATGACGCCGGCGCAGTGCTCCAGGATCTCCTCAGCGTTGTCAACACCGGCCTGGTTCTCGATCTTTGCGATGATCTCGATATCCTCGCCGCCGTTGGCATCCAGCAGAGCACGGACGTCCTTGACGTCCTGTGCGGTGGAGACGAAGGAAGCGGCCACGAAGTCGATGCCGTGCTGGATACCGAAGATCAGGTCTTCCTTATCCTGCTCAGACAGGTAGGGGCCGGACATGACCTTATTGGGGAAGGACATACTCTTGCGGTTGCTCAGAGTGCCGCCCACCAGACACTTACAGA
>JAFYMZ010000143.1 GCA_017548175.1 Clostridia bacterium
GCATCGTGGTGGCCTGCCAGACCGAGCGCAGCCAGCATCAGAACCGCGAATACGCCATGCGTATGCTGCGAAGCAAGCTGGTGGAGCTGCAGATGCAGCAGCACGCCGAAAAGATCAGCGACATCAAGGGCGTGCAGATGACGATCGAATGGGGCAGCCAGATCCGCTCCTACGTCTTTATGCCCTATACCCTGGCCAAGGATCACCGTACCGGCTTTGAAAACGGCAACATCAGCGCCGTCATGGACGGTGACATCGACGGCTTTATCAACGCCTACCTGAAGTGCAGCGCCACCGGTAACTGGGCCAAGTAAGTTTGATTGCTACGGCGTAATCAAGCCGGAAAAGTCAAGAGCAAATACGCAAAAACCCGAGAAAATTCTGTGTGATGTGAAAACAACCCGTATAGTTTTCCTATGTTTCCACAGACTTTTCCACAAAGAGAAAGGAAGACACGAATGCGTGTTACCCGAAAAGAATTAAAAGCCCGGGCAAAAGAGTCCATGGCCTGGACCAAGCCCTCGTACCTGCTGATCGGCGCCATTATGGTCATTGCCGTCAATGCAGAAAGATGGCTTAGCGCCATTTTTGGCGGTGGTGCGGCCTTTGAATACGGCACCTATGAAGAATTGATGGAGCAGATGGAACAGTATATGGCAAGTCTGTCCATCCCTCTGCAGCTGGCTTCTGTGGCACTGGCCCTGTTTGTGGGCGTGCTGACCTTTGGCTTTATGCGCTATTGCCTGCGCCTGAGCCGCGGTGAAAAAGAGGTGGGCGTGGATGAACTGGTCAGCGCCTTCCCCATGTTCTGGAAAGTGGTGGGTCTGAATCTGTATACCGGCCTGCTGACCTTCCTGTGGGCGCTGCTGCTGATCATTCCCGGCCTTGTGGCGGCCTACAGCTACCGTATGGCGCCCCTGCTGCTCATCGATCACCCCGATTGGAGCATCGGCCAATGCGTGCGCGAAAGCAAGCGCCTGATGAAGGGCGAAAAGCTCAACCTGTTCGTGCTGGACTGGAGCTTCTTCGGCTGGAGGCTGATCTCCTCCTTCTGCGCGATGATGACCTTCGTTCCCGTGATGGACATCTGGCTGGCGCCCTATATGCAGATCACCGAGTGCCATTTCTACAATGAACTGGTGCAGCAGGATGACCTTGCAAGACAGAGCGAAGCCTCCTCCGCCGGCGAATGGTGGGAAAACTAACTGACACAAAGACGCAAGCGCCTGTGGAAACCCACAGGCGCTTGTTTTATATGGACGGAGCCACGCCCGTCACTTCTCCCCCTTGCGTCCCGCGGCGCGCCATGATAGAATGGATAAAGTTTATACAGAAAGGAGTTGCCCGATGCAGATCCAATTGTCCGATCATTTTACCTACCGTAAATTGGTGCGCTTTGTGATGCCTACCATCATTATGATGATCTTTACCTCCATTTACAGCGTGGTAGACGGCTTTTTCGTGTCGAATTTTGTGGGTAAGACTCCTTTTGCGGCGGTAAACCTCATCTTTCCCGTGTTGATGATCTTCGGCGCGCTGGGCTTTATGCTGGGTACCGGCGGCAGTGCATTGGTTGCGCGGCTGCTGGGCGAGCAAAATCCCGAAAAAGCGCGGCAGGTCTTTTCCCTGCTGACATATGTGGCCATCGTGCTGGGCACACTGTTGGCCGTGGCAGGCAGCATCTGGATGCGACCCATCGCCCTCTTTTTGGGGGCAGAAGGCGAACTGGTGGACCTGTGTTGCCTGTATGCTCGCATCCTGCTGGTGGCGCTGCCCGGATTTATGCTGCAAAATATGTTCCAGAGTTTTTTAGTCACGGCAGAAAAACCCCAACTGGGCCTGCTGGTGACCGTGATTGCCGGTGTGGCCAATATGGTGCTGGATGCCCTGTTCATCGTGGTGTTGGATTGGGGTCTGGCAGGCGCGGCAGCCGCCACTGCCATCAGTCAGATTTTGGGCGGCGTCATCCCCTTGGTTTATTTTTCCATGCCCAATCAAAGTCTGCTGCGGCTGGGCGCCGCGCCCTTTGACGGCGGTGCCTTGCTGAAGGCGGTGACCAACGGTGCCTCGGAGTTCGTCACCAACATTTCCATGTCGGTGGTGGCGGTGTTGTATAACTTTCAATTGATGTACTATGCCGGCGAAGACGGCATTGCCGCCTATGGCGTCATTATGTACGTGTCCTTTGTCTTTGTGGCTATTTTTCTGGGCTATTCCATCGGTGTGGCGCCCATCGTCGGCTATCACTACGGCGCGCAAAACCGGCAGGAGATGCGCAATCTGTTTCATAAGAGTATGGTGTTCCTCACCGGTTCCGGATTGCTGCTGACGGCGGTGGCGGTGGCGGCGGCCACGCCCCTGTCCCGGCTGTTCGTGGGTTATGATGCCGGACTGTGCGCCCTTACCGCCCACGCCTTCCGCCTGTACGCCGTGTCCTTCTTCTTCTGCGGATTCGGCATCTTTGGCTCGGCACTGTTTACCGCGCTGAATAACGGCGCGGTATCGGCCACCATTTCTTTTTTGCGCACGCTGGTGTGCCAATCCCTGACGGTGCTGCTGCTGCCGATGATTTGGGGCATCGAGGGCGTGTGGTACGCCATCATCGTGGCAGAAACCGTCTCGGCGGCGGTGGCGGTGTGCTTTATGCTGAAAGGCCGCGAAGTGTATCATTATTAAAAACGCAAACAAGAAAAGACCTGTGATCGTGCGATCACAGGTCTTTTCCTTTGTGTCAGAGATACTGCTTATGCAACGGGCAGCTGCGCGATGTACATCACGCCGTTGTTGGCCATGAAGTAGAAGGTGATGGCACGGCTCTCACCCTCGGGGATCTGAGCGGCCTTCAGCAGGCTGGCAGAATCGACCTTCAGATTGCTGTCTTCCAGCGAATAGCTGTCGTAGTGGAAGATGTTGTTTGCAGTGACCTGCAGAGGCTTGTCATAATTGATGGAGCAAGAAGAATCTCTCAGATCGGTGGAAACGTCCACCTTCTTGCCCTCGATGGTGTAAGCGATAACGCCGCGGCCGGAGGCACCCAGCATGTTTTTGTCGAACTTGGTCAGGTCGATGGTCTGGCCGTTGGCCTTCAGAGCATACAGGTTTTCGCCCACCAGCTCCAGAGTAGCCTGAACGCGCTGGACAGCCTTTGCGTCAGAAACTTCGGGAGTCTGAGAAGGCATAATGTACAGAGAGCGCTTCTCGCCCCAAGCCTTATCCAGCTGGGTCCACTTATAACGGTGGAAAGAGGTGGCATCGTTGGCGGAGAAGCTGTCGCCGCTGAGGAAGTACAGGTAGTTCAGGTCGCCCTCGTGGCCGGCTTCGTACTCATAGCCGATGATGGTGATCAGATGGCCGCCGGTAGAACCGTAAGCGCCCTCCAGATAGGGTTTGCTGCCATCGCCCTTCTTGTTGGAATACTTAACAGACATACCAACGGTGTTGCCCTTGGCCAGTTCCTGCATCATGATGTCCAGACTTGCGTACTGGAAGTAGCACTCATAGCCGTACAGGCCGGCGAAAGAGGTTGCATAAGCCCAGTTGCCGAAGATGTCGTTGCCGAAGTCGTACAGGTTCAGTGCGGCTTCCTCGGGCAGCAGATCCAGCTGGGGATTACGTGCGTTCAGCATCATAGACATGGTGGTGGGGCTGCAGATGCTGCCACCGATCTCGGGATGACGGATGCCCTGTGCGTAAGCAGGAGCGGTGTTGTGGACCTTGTTGGGCAGAGTGCCGTCAAAGGGAGTCTCGGCATAGGTAGCCTCGATCTCGCGGCCCTTGTTGCTGTTGCGGATGGTTGCGTTGATCTGGCGCAGAGCGGGAGAAGCGTTGTCTGCGCTTTCACGGCGCAGGATGGCCTTGAACTGGACCTTGGTACCGCCGTGGACGCCACGGACGGAGAAGATGTCCTGATTCATAAAGACCCAGCCGTTGCCGCCGTGAATGTCACCGTCGTTGTTGGACAGGCCGCCGCGCTTGACGGTGGGACCGTATTCGCCCCAGGTCAGCCAGCCGGACCAGTCGCCGCGCGTATCCACGTCGTTGTGGGATACGATGTAGGCACGGGCCTGGATCTCAACGGAGCAATTGCCTTCCAGCGTTGCGTTCCAAGATGCGACCATTTCTTCGAAGTCGGTGATGTCGTACTCAGCAGACAGGAAGACGCCTTCGGTAGCGCCGTCAGCCAGCTTGATGGCGCCGTTGCCGACGGTTTCGTCGACGATGGCGTTCTCCAGAGTACCCTTGTTAAAATCTTCGGTGGAGGTCAGTTTGACCAGATTGCCTTCCAGCTTCAGCGCAGGAGTCTTGTCGCCGCCGGCGCCGGCGCCGCCGCAGGCGCACAGCATCACTGCCAGCAGCAGCGCTGTAATGGAAAGAGTGAGTTTCTTCATGAGATGGTTCTCCTCTCAAATAAATAGTATAGGAATTTTACTACAATGCAGTGAAAAAAGCAAGGCTTTCCGCAAAAAATCGACCGGTATTTTGCCTTGATTTCAGCAAAGAAAACACCAAAGCCCACCGGCGTGCGGCAGGCTTTGGTGAATACAAATCGTATAGCTTTATGTAATGATTGCAGAGCGTATTGAATTATTCGCTGCGCAGAGCCAAAACGGGGTCTTTTTTGGCGGCCAGACGGGAGGGGATCAGACCGGCGATGAGGGTCAGCACCATACTGATGCACACCAGAATCACGCCGCTGACGGGAGGCAGCGCGGCAATGTTGCTGACCTCGGACAGATGGGCGATGATGGCATTGACGGGGATGCACAGCAGCAACGTCAGACCGATGCCGGTAACGCCGGCGGCAAAGCCCACGATGAGGGTCTCGGCGTTGAAGATGCTGGAAATATTCTTCTTGCTGGCACCGATGGCGCGCAGGATGCCGATCTCTTTGGTGCGCTCCAGCACGGAGATGTAGGTGATGATGCCGATCATAATGGAGGACACCACCAGCGAGATGGACACGAAGCCCACCAGCACGTAGCTGATCATATCAATGATGTCGGTGACGGAGCTCATCATCAGACCCACCAGATCGGTGTACTGAATGGCCAGTTCTTCCTTGCCCTCGGCAGTGACCCGGTCGTTATAGTCCTTGATGGCCTGCTCTACCAGATCCTTGGCGGCAAAGTCGTGGCAGTACAGGTTGATGACGCTGGGCTGGGACAGGTCGCACACGCCCAGCTTCTGCAGGTTGCCCTCATAGGTGCTGTTCTTGTCAGCGCCTTGGGTCATCTGCTTGCGGAACATTTCCAGAATCTGGTCGTCCGTCATCTGGGCGGTGATGGCGGCAAAGCCGGCCTGCTCTTGGGGCGACAGGGTGGCGATATAGGCGCGCACGTCGTCCATGGTGATGCTCTGGGCATAGCCGTCCAGATCAAAGGGCTTGCCGGTGAAGATGTCGGTGTCCTTGGCGGCCTGCTGGGCCTGTGCGGCAGGCTTCAGGGCGGTCTGCTGGATGACATAGCGGGTCAGGTCTGCGGTATAGGCCACGGTGCCCGAGATGGAGTAGGCGGCGGCTTCGGGATTGGGACGGATGATGCCCACCACCTTCAGCTCGTCGGCGTTGTCCACCAGCGCCTTCATATAATTCTCGTCCTCGCGCATATCCACCCACGTGTCGGTCTTGGTATCCAGATTGTAATAATCGGCGGCAAGGACCAGCTTGAAGGTGGTGCCCAAGATCTCTTCATAGGTAAAAGACACCTGCGGATTGTCCACGGTGATGCCCTGCATCATCTTTTTGATGTTTTCCTCGAACTTTTCCCGATCCAGCAGACCCATGGAGTACAGCGTCAGGTCGGAGATCTCGTTGATGGAGCTGACCACGACCACCACTTCGTTCCACGCGCCGGCATCGGGCCAGCGGCCGGCCACCACGTCGTACTGGCTTTCCAGCAGGGGGCGGTTGTCCATCATCTCGCAATAGGTGTTCAGGCCGCCGCCCATCATCATGCTGCTGCCAAAGCCGCCGGACTGGTTGGTGCTGCCCATGCCCATCATCTGCATCAGACTGTCGTCGGGATTCAGCTGCACGGCACCCTTGGAGGTATCGGGACTGTAGATCTGCAGATCCAGATCATAGGTGTACTGCAGCGCAGAGATGGCGTCCTGCAGGCCGTTGTTCTTGTCCTCCAAAAACGTCTTGAAGGCGCCCAGATCGTTGGTCTGCATCTCGGTGGTCAGGGTGTTCATGATGTCGGTCATCACGTTGCTGCTGTAAACCTTGTCGGTGGGATGGTCGGCGTTGGCCAGTTCCTTTTCCATCATGGACATGATCATAGAGGACATATCCACCGTCTCTTTGGTGAAGCTCAGGGGGTACGAGGACAGGGTATCCTCCTGCACCTTGGTAATGTAGCCGTTGATGCCGCTGGACAGCGCCAGAATCAGCGCGATGCCCACGATGCCGATGCTGCCGGCAAAGCTGGTCAGCAGGGTGCGTGCCTTTTTGGTGCGCAGGTTGTTCAGGCTCAGGCTCAGGGCGGTGAAAAAGCTCATGGAGGTGCGGCCCATATTCTTGTGCACGGGGGCTTCGGGTGCGGTTTCGGGCACATAGGGGTCGGTGTCGCTGACGATGCTGCCGTCCCGCAGGCGGATGGTACGGGTGGCATATTCCTCGGCCAGTTCGGGGTTGTGGGTGACCATCACCACCAGACGGTCCTTGGCCACTTCCTTCAGCAGCTCCATCACCTGCTTGCTGGTCTCGGTGTCCAGCGCGCCGGTGGGTTCGTCCGCCAGCAGAATGTCGGGATTGTTCACCAGCGCACGGGCGATGGCCACGCGCTGCATCTGGCCGCCGGACATCTGGCTGGGCTTTTTGTGGCACTGGTCGCCCAGACCCACCGACTCCAGCGCCTTGCGGGCGCGCTGGCGGCGCTCTTTGCGGGAAACGCCCGAGATGGTCATGGCCAGTTCCACGTTGGCCAGCACGCTCTGGTGGGGGATCAGGTTATAGCTCTGGAACACGAAGCCGATGGTGTGGTTGCGGTAGGAATCCCAGTCCCGATCCTTGTATTTCCGGGTGGAAATGCCGTTGATAATCAGGTCGCCGCTGTCGTACCGGTCCAGACCGCCGATGATGTTCAGCAGGGTGGTCTTGCCGCTGCCGCTGGGGCCCAGAATGGCCACGAACTCGCTGTCGCGGAAGGCCATGCTCACCCCGTCCAGCGCCGTCTGGGTCAGGTCGCCGGTGGTATATTGCTTGCGAATTTCTTGAATTTGAAGCATACGGAAAATCCTTTCTGCAGGAAAATGACAAATTGGGTAACAATAAAATTTTACTCCCGATTTATGGAAAAAACAAGAGGAAGAAGTGTAAATTTTTCGTTGACGGCACGAGTTTGACAAGGGGGGGAATGTGGTATAATAAAGTTACAGAAAGTAAACGAACAGGAGGGATCTCTATGAAGAAACTGGGAATGATCGCCCTGATTTTTACGCTGATTCTTTGCACAGCCTGTGGACAAACGGCGCCCCCCACCAAGCCGCCGGCAGACAGCCTGATGCAGGAAAGCTGGTTTGAACTGGCAGACGGCAAAGTGACGTCACAAACGCTGAATACCGTCAGTGCCGATAAAAAGACCAACTATACCTATTCCAACGTAGGCGGTGTGGAAAGTCTGGCAACGGGCAGCGCCGCGGGGAACACCAACCTGACCTTTACCCAGATGCAAACGCTGCTGGAAACGCTGGCGGCATATACGGCCGACCCGGGCATCGGCTTTGCCGGTCCGTATGGCACCTGCCAGTTGAAAACCGACGCCCGTGTCATCGAGGGTATGGCCACGGTAGAAGGCACCGAGAATCTGTGGCGGTTTGTTTACTCTGTGGGAGAGAAGGCCATCAAGCCGCTGACGGGGCAATATACCGGTCTCAAGGGCTACGGCATGCTGACGATCAGCAACATCGACCGGAACGGCAACATCACCGACGGCAGCAATCAAGGCAAATGGTGCGATATTTTCATCGATCAATAAACCGCAATCACACCCCGAAAGGTCATCCTTTCGGGGTGTTTTTCTTGACGGGCGGTGTTGTGCGGGAGTTACAGGCGGTGTGCTTCGCACGGATTATATAGGGTATGGCTTGTGCCTTGCAAGGATGCGCCGGCAAAAATTGATCCGCTCAACGAAAACGGCACCGCGCGGATGACCGCATCACGGCGTTCCGGGAGCGCGCGGACCGGGGTCCGGGGGCTTTCCGCCCTTGCGGTTACGGGCCCCCGGGCGCTTTTGGTACCTTTTGCCGCCGCAAAAGGTACGCATGGGTGCAGGGCACGGCTGACGCCCTGCCCTATTTAATTCGTGCCGCAGGCACACGATCTCTTACGCGCAGCGTTCCAAGAAACCTCGCTCGTCAGGGGTGTTTTTCTTGACGGGCGGGGCAAAAGGGGGTATGATGAAAGTGAATAGATATAAGTTTTTGCAGGAATGACCCCCTCAAGAGGAGGTGCAATATGCTGGTATGTAAAGAGGTACGGCCCTTATTGGCCGAATATGAAGCCGGCAGCCTGCCGGAAGAACAGGCCGCGCAGGTAGCGGATCATCTGCTGCTGTGCCCCATCTGTGCCGCCGCACTGGAGGAACTGCGCCGCGCCCAGGAGCGTGCTGCCATGCCGCAGGTGGATGCCCTCTTTTCTGCCGCGCCCCGCAGTCTGGGTACGGCAGACCCTTTGGCGGCGGAAAAGGCTGCCCCTGCTCCCGAAGCCGACGAGCCTGCCCCTGCGGCAGAGGATGCGCCGGAGCCCGTGCCGGTCACCGAAGCCGCACTCCGCAGGAAACTTCCCCGTTGGGGTAAGGTGCTCCTCGCCCTTGGCGTGCTGGTGGCGGTGCTGGGCATTTGCGTGGGCGTGCTGTGGAGTCTGGAGGTCTTTGCCATCCGTGACCGGGTCAAGAGCGACGACGGCCGCCTTGTAGCCGTGATTTATGAGGGCACGGCTCAGGGCGAAGCCGGCTTCCGTCTGCGCCTGTGGGACACCGAAAAGAAGGAATGGTATGACGAAGTGGCCTTTTTGGATGCCGCCTATCAGCAGATGCAGTGGGCGCCCAACGGCGTGTATCTGGCAGTGGGCTATGAAAATTATGCCCAAAAAGACACCGCCGAAGTGCTGCTGATGAGCGCCGAAGGCGTGATGAACATCAATCTGTATGCCAAACTGCAGTCGAAGATGACGAGTGCCGAAGGCTATCTGGGCAACACCCCGTTGGTGGATGTCCCCGATTGCAGCGTACTGGGCTGGATGCCCGACAGCAGCGCCCTGCTGCTCACCGCCCAAGGTGCAGTCGACACCAACATCGACCCCGATTACGGCATCGAGTTTGCCGGTGCCGGCAGCAGTACCGTTCAGCCCCGGGCAAGCCTGCAATACATCGATGCCACGGCGGCATCCGGCGTGCTGTCCTTTGACGTGAACAGTTATCAGGTCACCGTCCTCAGCGGTTTTGGTTTGGTCAGTGACAGCGAAGCTGCCTTGTGGCAATTGCAGCTGCGCAGCCGGTTTTACCAGTATATGGGAGGAAAACTCCTGCCCGTCAGCGGCACGGAATTCTTTTCCAGAAGTCGGCAGGAAGCCTTTGACGAAGACGCGCTGCTGCGCCTGCCGCAGTTGATACAGGACGGGGTAACGCTGTATTGCTTCTACGATATGAGTGCCGATACGGGCGACGCGGCATTTAGCGCCGTGGAGACCGACCTGTCGCTGCTGGCCGGATTGGAAGATGCCGGAGGCATCCTGTTGGTGCAGTGCCACGGCAGTACCGTGGAAGAGCCCGTGGCCTTTGCCTGCTTGGTTATCCCCTACGGCGGAGCAGCACAATGAGCCGCCGGAAATCATCCGCAATACAGGAGGTGCTTTATGCTGGAATGTAAAGAGGTACGGCCGTATTTGGCCGAATATGAAGCCGGCAGCCTGCCGGAAGAACAGGCCGC
>JAFYMZ010000144.1 GCA_017548175.1 Clostridia bacterium
ATAGGGCTCGATCCGCCGCACAATGCCGGACACGGTCATTCCCGCGGTGAACTCGGCGGCATTTTCTTCCCAGGTGCCCAATAATTCCTTGTGGCTCAAGATAATGCGGCTGGGCATTTTGGCACGAACCACTGCGTACAGATCCTGTCCGGGGCGTACGCGCTCTGCAGGGTGGGGAATGCGTGATACAGTCAGGTTTTCGATCCCAATCATAGAAATAATGCCGCAGCCCACATCCACAAAAACACCGAATGGCTCCAGATGGGTGCTGCGTGCCGGAATCACGTCCCCCGGCTGTAATTTTGCCAAATACTCGCGTGCCGCTGCCGCTTGCGCACTGCGCCGGGAAAGCTGCCAAACGCCGTTTTCCTGTCCCAAAACGTGAAACCCAATGGGTTTGCCGACACGGGACAACACGGCGATCTCGCGGGTCTTGCCTTCTGCAATGCCCAAGGCGGTTTCATCCCGGGGAATGATGCCGCGTCCACAGCCCAAATCCACGTGCAGATTCAGTGCCGGGTCGCATAAGATCGCCCTGCCGTATAGCACGGCACCGGTTTTCCGGGCGTGTTCTAATTGCTGCGGCGTATGTTTGGTCAGGCAGGCTGGTCCGCCCCAACCCTCGGGTAAATACGTATGACCTTCCATCTTTTTTGCTCCTCTCACTTTTTCAGTCGGTTCCCTCTATCTATATGTGGCAACGGGGCGGGATGTTCTTGTAATTTCAGGAAAATATGGTACAATGAACATAGATTTGTGTATGGAGGGAGGCGTAAGAATGGATGTGCGCGTGGGCGATATTCTGGTGATGAAAAAGCCCCACCCCTGCGGAGAACGGCGGTTTGCCGTCTTGCGCGTGGGAATGGATTTCAAACTGCGCTGTCAGGGCTGCGGCCGGGAGTTTATGACCACCCGGGTAAAGGCAGAAAAAGCCATCAAAACATTGGAGCGCCCCGAAAACGCCTCTGCAGAATAAAGGAGGAAGGCTTATGTTGGTTAACGGAAAGCAAATGCATATTGCCATCGGCCCCGGCGATGTGGGCCGTTATGTGATCCTGCCCGGAGACCCGGGTCGGTGCGAGAAAATCGCCCAGTACTTTGACGATCCGTACTTTGTGTCCAGCAACCGGGAATATACCATCTATACCGGAACTCTGCTGGGTGAAAAAGTCAGTGTATGCTCTACCGGCATCGGCGGCCCCAGCACGGCCATCGCGGTGGAAGAACTCATCGAGTGCGGAGCGGATACCTTCATCCGTCTGGGCACCTGCGGCGGTATCAAGCTGGACGTGCAGGGCGGCGATGTGATCGTTGCCACCGGTGCTGTGCGACAGGATGGCACCAGTATGGAGTATATGCCGGCGCATTTTCCTGCCGTGGCGCATTTGGATGTCGCCTGTGCCCTGCGTGATGCGGCACGCGCCAAAGGACTGCCCCATCACTGTGGCATCGTGCAGGCAAAGGATGCTTTCTACGGGCAGCACGCGCCCGATAATATGCCTACCGGCCCCTATCTGCATTATCAGTGGGATTGCTGGAAAAAGGGCAATGTGCTGGCCAGCGAGATGGAGAGCAGCACCCTGTTTGTGGTAGCCTCGGTGCGCGATGTACGCGCAGGCGCGGTGTTCCATGCCATTTGGAATCAGGAGCGCGGCTATGCCGGTCTGCCCAACCCCAGTGTGCACGATATGACCCCCACCTTGGAGACCGCCATTGAGGGTCTGAAACTGCTGATCCAGCGTGATCGGGCAGAGAAACAGTAAAAATCCGGTGCTCGAATCGCAAAATCCGGTTACGATTTTGGCGATTTCGATTACGATTTGAAAGGAAATACAACCGATATGGAAAAAATTAAGTTCGGCTGCGACTATCTGGAGGGAGCACATCCCCGGATCCTGCAGCGTCTGGTGGAGACCAATTTCGAGCAGCATGTGGGTTATAGCGAAGACTCCCACTGTGCCGCCGCACGGGAATATATTTTGCAGCGCTGCAAGAAAGACGGCGCACAGGTGCACTTCTTGGTGGGTGGTACCCAGACCAACATGACGGTGATCGCATCCATCCTGCGCCCCCATCAGGGCGTGATCTCTGCAAGCACCGGTCACGTGAATGTGCACGAGACCGGCTCTATCGAGGCGCAGGGCCATAAGGTGCTGGCACTGCCTTCCGCAGACGGCAAGCTGACCGGTGACCAGGTGCGCGCCTGCGTTTGGGGACATCGCGAGGACGAGAACTTTGAGCATATGGTGCAGCCGGGCATGGTGTATGTCTCCAATCCCACCGAGAACGGCACGATGTACACCAAGGCAGAACTGCAGGATCTGCGCGCTGCCTGTGACGAGTGTGGCATCCCGCTGTTTTTGGACGGCGCAAGAATGGGCTATGCCCTGTGTGCCCCCGGTAACGACCTGTTTATGGAAGACTATGCCGCCCTGTGCGACGTGTTTTATATCGGCGGTACCAAGTGCGGTATGCTGATGGGCGAGGCTGTGGTCATTTGCAACCCGGCTCTGCAGAAGGATTTCCGCTATCTCATCAAGCAGAAGGGCGGTATGCTGGCCAAAGGTCGCCTGCTGGGTGTGCAGTTTGAGGAAATGTTCAAGGATGGCCTGTACGAAGAAGCTTGCGGCCACGGCATCAAAATGGCACTGAAGCTGAAGCAGGGCCTTGTGGAAAAGGGCTATGCGTTCCTGTTTGACTCTAATTCCAACCAGCAGTTCCCCATCCTCACCGAGGAAAAGCGGGCGCAGCTGGCAGAAAAATATGAGTTTGCATTCTGGGAGCGTGTGGACGAAAACCGCGTGGGCGTCCGCTTCTGCACCAGTTGGGCCACCAAGGAAAGCGCCATTGACGCGCTGCTGGCAGATCTGTAAGAAAAGGAGAAGAAACTATGTATCGTTTTGACGTAGAACAGGCCACGAAGGCTTGTATCCAGTGGATCCGTGATTTCTTTGAGGAGAACGGCAAGGACTGCAACGCCGTGGTGGGTATTTCCGGCGGTAAGGACAGCAGCGTTGTGGCTGCCCTGTGTGTGGAAGCGCTGGGCAAGGACCGCGTCATCGGCGTACTGATGCCCAAGGGCGAGCAGTTTGACATTGATTATTCCAAGGATCTGGTAGAGTTTTTGGGCATTCGCAACATCACCGTCAATGTGGGTGAGGCTGTGGAAGCGCTGACCCGTTCCATTGAGGTGAGCCAGCCCCTGTCCCGTCAGGCACAGGTGAACCTGCCCCCCAGAATTCGTATGGCCACCCTGTATGCCGTGGCCCAGTGCAACAACGGCCGTGTGGCAAATACCTGCAACCTGTCCGAGGACTGGGTGGGTTATTCCACCCGTTACGGCGATGCTGCCGGTGATTTCAGCCCCATGAGCAACTTTACCGTACAGGAAGTAAAGGCCGTGGGCCGTTATCTGGGCCTGCCCGAGAAGTTTGTAGAGAAGCCCCCCATCGACGGCCTGTGCGGCAAGACCGATGAAGATAATCTGGGCTTTACCTATGCGGTGCTGGATGCCTATATCCGCGAAGGCATCGAGCCGCCTGCCGAGACCAAGGCACGCATCGACCGCCTGCATAAGCTGAATCTGTTCAAGCTGAGCTTTATGCCCATTTTCCATTTTGACCCTTGTAAGGAATAAAAGAATCAATGCGGGCGCAGGGGGACCTGCGCCCACAGCTCTGTGCACGAAAGGAGGATGTACCGTGAAGATTTTATATCAGGATGCCCACATGGTGGTGTGCGTCAAGCCGGCAGGATTGCTGGCGCAGGCGGACAGCAAAGGCGGCGAAAGCGCCGTTTCCCGGCTGGAGGCAGACTTTGGCGAGATTTTTCCGGTGCATCGTCTGGATAAGGAAACGGGCGGTGTGATGGTATTCGCACGGACGAAGGCTGCGGCTGCGGCGCTCTCCAAATCGGTGCAGGAGGACCGCCTGACCAAGGAATATCTGGCACTGCTGCCGGGAATGCCGGTGCCGGAGACGGGGGAGCTGGAGGATATCCTGTTTCACGACCGGACGCGCAATCGCACCTATGTGGTGGATCGGCAGCGCAAGGGTGCAAAGTCGGCAAAACTGGCCTATCGGGTGCTGGAGCAACGGGAATCGGGTGTGCTGGTAGCGGTGCGGCTGTTTACCGGACGCACCCATCAGATCCGGGTGCAATTTGCCTCGCGAAAACTGCCGCTGCTGGGCGACCGAAAGTACGGCAGCAAGGAAAAGGTAACCATGGCACTGTGGGCGTGGCGGCTGACGCTGCCCCATCCCAAAACGGGGGCAGAGATGGTGTTTTGCGCACTGCCTGCCGTGGAAGAGACCCCGTGGGCGGACTTTACCGCTTGGCCGGACACCAACGAAGCATAAAAAAAGCGCTGTGAAGAACGGTTCTTCACAGCGTTTTTTGTTGCAAACAGGAAGGTTATTGCAGGGTCGCGGCTTGATCCATCAGCGCGCGGTCGGCAGCCAGATCGGCAGGGTAGGGATAGGTCTTGGCGATTTTTTCAAACTGCTGCTGCAGTTTGGCGGCTTTTGCGGCATTCCGTTCGTGGCGCAGTGCCAAGATATACTGGGTGCGGAGCACGGAGGGAAAGGTTTTCATACTCTTCATAAACTTCTGCAGATCTTTTGTTGCCAGCCTTTGGATGACTTCTGTGCGGTTTTCTTCCAACACTTCGCAGGTGATGCGGTCGCAGAGGAGCAACCAGCGGTGCAGGCCTACGATGGCATTGCTTCCTGCCAACAGCCGGGCCATCAGTACATCGGCTTCGGTCAGGCGATTTTGTGCCATCAGCCGGTTGGCAGTCAGCACTGCGATGGTAGCGGTCATACTGTTTTGCATTTCTTCTTCGGCGGGAAGTGCGAACCATTCTTCCGGCATATCCTGCAGGGCAACGCCGCGGGCAATCTGTTCGTTTACAGCCATCTGGATCCAAAAGGCACGGCGGGCGCGGGGATTTTCCCGAATGGAGAAGATGTTGCGTCCGTCGTTGTCGACGGCGGAAAGCCGCAGGGGCAGGCCGTTCAGCAGAGCAAAGGCGAAACCCATGACGCCCAGCATCAGAAGCAGGGTAGAGGCCAGCGGCTGCTGCCAGACACAGAGGGCCAAGGGCGGAAAAAGCAGTGCGGTCAGCAGATTCATCAGGCTGCCACCCAGATTATACAGGACGAAAGGAAAGTTGCCGTCGGCATCGGGGGTGGGCGGCGCCATCAGGCATTGCCCGCCGGTGCCGGCCAAGGAAAAGCGCTTGCAGCGCAGTTTGCCGTTGTCAAGGATCAGCATCAGGTTAAAGATGCGGAAGGAGGAGAAGCGGTAGCCGGAGAGCAGACCGAAGATCAGGTGGCCGGTCTCGTGCAGGATGATCTGCAGGAGCAGACCGGCGTACATCGCAAGGATCAGCGCGGCGAACAAAAAGAGTTCGGTGCCGGCGCCTGTGTCGGTATTGACGGTCCTGTCCATAAAGCGAACGATCAAAAGGCCGCAGACACCGCCGATGGCCATAAATCCAAGCACCATCAGGACTTGCGGCCAGTGAATGCGTTTTTTGGATTTCTTTTGCATAGGCAGCCTCGCTTTCATCGGATCTGCCAGTCGATTTCCGGCAGGCCGCAATTGCGCAGGAAGGCGTTGGTCTGGGAGAAGTGCTTGCAGCCGAAGAAGCCCTGATAGGCCGACAGGGGGCTGGGGTGCGGCGCGCACAGTACCAGATGCAGGGGATTGGTGATGAGGGGTACTTTGGCGCGGGCGTTGCCACCCCACAACAGAAATACCACCGGCTGCTCGCGCAGGTTCAGGTGGCGGATGATGCTGTCGGTGAGCACTTCCCAGCCTTTGCCCCGGTGAGAGTTGGCCTGTCCGCCGCGGACGGTGAGGGCGGTGTTCAGCAGCAACACACCTTGCTTGGCCCAATCCACCAGATAGCCGTGGTTGGGGATGGCGCAACCCATATCATCGGCCAATTCTTTGTAGATGTTCTTCAGTGAAGGGGGCACCTGTACGCCGGGGCGTACGGAAAAGGCAAGGCCGTGGGCTTGACCGGGGCCGTGATAGGGATCCTGACCCAAAATGACCACGTTGGCTTTTTCATAGGGAGTCAGGCGCAATGCCTGAAAAATATCCTCCATCGGAGGGTAGACCGTGCAGGAGGCGTATTCCTGCTTGAGGAACTGCCGCAGCTGCAGGTAAGATTCGCTTTGGAAATCCTGTGCCAGAACATTGTCCCAGCTATTGCCCAAATGTACCATAGGAACAAACCTTCTTTTCATGGGTGATGCTTTATTTTACCACATTTTGCGAAAAATGGGAAGAAATCCGTAGCATTTTCCTGCGGGAGATGCTATAATAAGAAAAAAGACTGTTGTGATCGATTTTATCCGGAACGGAGGAATAGATATGGCATTTTTTGAAAGACTGAGTGCAATGGCAAAGGCAGCCTCCAGCAAGGCAAGTGTGCTGGCAAGAGATGCTGCCGACAAGGCAAGTGAACTGGCAAAGACTGCTGCAGACAAGGCAAGCACCGCCATTGAGGTGGGCAAGCTGAACAGCCAGATCCGCAATGAGAATGACCGCATTGCGATGGCAAAAAGTCAGATGGGACACTTGATCTGGGAGCGCTTTTCCGCAGGTGAGGCATTGGATGCAGAATTGCAGAGTCAGTGTCAGAAGATCGTCGTGGCTCTGTGCAACATTGATGCACTGAATGACCAGATCGAAGCACTGAAGGCGGAAGACAATCAGCCGGAGGCGGCGGAAGCGGAAATCGTCGAAGAAGTCGAAGCGGCCGAAGCAATCGAAGACGAAATCGTGGTTGAGATCTTTGATGAGGAAGAAGCGGCTGCGGAAGAGGCAGAGGAAAAGACCGAAGACCAGTAAGCATAGACAAACTGCCCGCGGGAAAAACTCCCGCGGGTTTCTTTCCGGCAGGTGATTTGCCGATGCATCGCAGAATAGAGAGAAAGCGAGAGGATTTTGAATGATTACACTTTTGGCAAAATGGTGGGTGCCCAAAGACGGTGACCCCGCGTCTCCTGCCGTGCGGCAGGCGTACGGCACTCTGTGCGGCGTGGTGGGTATCCTACTGAATCTGGTGCTGTTTGCCGGTAAGTTTTTGGCCGGTACCATCAGCGGCTCGGTGGCCATTACGGCAGATGCCTTTAATAATCT
This sequence comes from Clostridia bacterium, assembly GCA_017548175.1. Next base: position 7,156 of record JAFYMZ010000144.1, read on the forward strand.
GGCGGACAGCGGCAGCAGTGTGGTGACGCTGCTGGGCTTTAAGTTGGCCAATCGCAAGCCCGACCCGGAGCATCCCTTCGGTCACGGCCGTATGGAATATGTGTCCGGTCTGGTGGTAGCGGCACTGATTTTGCTGATGGGTTTTGAATTGGGCAAGAGTTCCTTTGAGAAGATCCTGCATCCGGAACCGGTGCAGTTCAGCTGGGTCACTGCCGGTATTTTGCTGGCATCCGTGGCGGTGAAGGTATATATGTCGATGTACAATCGCAGTGTGGGCAAGAAGATCAATTCTACGGCTATGCTGGCTACGGCGGCCGACTGCCTCAGCGACTCTATGTCTACCGCTGCCGTGCTGGTGGCGACCTTCGTGGGATATTTCTTCCGGTGGCAGATCGACGGCTGGGTGGGTATGCTGGTGGCGTGCCTGATCCTGTGGGCCGGTTATAATGCGGCGAAGGATACCATTGATCCCTTGATGGGTCAGGCTCCCGAGCCGGAACTGGTGAAGCAGATCGAGGAGACGGTGCTGAGCTTTGAACCCATTCATTCCATTCACGATCTGGTGGTGCACGATTACGGCCCCGGCCGGATGATGATCACCCTGCATGCTGAAGTGCCGGCGACCGGTGACCTGCTGGAGATGCACGATGCCATCGACTTGGCGGAAAAGACGCTGAACGAGCGCTTTAACTGCATGTCCACCATTCATATGGATCCGGTGGCGGTAGAGGATGAACACACCCGGAATCTGCGGCAGCAGGTAGCGGCGCTGGTGCAGACCATCAGCCCCGATTTTACCATTCACGATTTCCGTATGGTAGAGGGTCCCAGCCACACCAACCTGATTTTTGACGTAGTGGTGCCCCATTCCTATAAAGGCACCCTGCATCAGGTCGAGGCAAAGGTGCGGGAACTGGTGGAACAGATGGAAGGTACTTATTACGCAGTGGTTATCGCGGAACATTCTTACGTATAAGCATAGAAACGGCAACGGCGCACCCGAAAGGGTGCGCCGTTTTTGTCAGATGCGATGGGTTACAACCGGCGCATTTGCCGGTATTTTTCACGGGTGGCGGCCCCGCCCCGGATGTGGCGCTGGTTTTTGTTGGTTTCCAGCACTTGATGCACTTGGGTGTGCAGGCTCCGGTTGATCTGCAGCAGTCGGGCGGTCACATCCTTATGGACCGTGGATTTGCTGACGCCAAACTTTTTTGCCGCTGCACGCACGGTGGCGCCGGTCTCGATGATGTACCGGGCGATCTCGATGCAGCGGTCCTCTCCCTGTTGATTCACGGGTGCACACCTCCAAAGCTCTTTCGCTGGTTCATTCTATGCGCGCCCGTAGGGACCTATGCGGAAAAATATATGGCTATTTGGCGTAAAGTTTGCTACAATATAGAAAAAGGTGAACGGAGGGGAAGCATGGGAAAGATCAAGGTTTGGACAAGACAGCACCGCAGTGTGCTGGAGACTCTGCAGCAGGAGGGGCGGTACCGCGCCAAGCGGGAGTTTATCCGGATGGATCTGCAGGAGCATGCCGATCTGGTGCTGGAGACCTATGACTGGTTGGTGCGTTCTTGCCCCGATGCGGCAAACCGACCGGCCGATGTGGAATATCCGGTGTGGGTATCCTTCCGACGGGATGCCACCATGCTGCCCGATGCCA
>JAFYMZ010000002.1 GCA_017548175.1 Clostridia bacterium
CGAGACCGAGCGGCTGGATTACGAAGCCATTTACGAAACGGCACAGCAGCACAAGCCCAAGCTCATCGTTGCCGGTGCATCTGCTTATCCCCGCGCCATCGACTTCGCCAAGTTCCGCGAGATCGCCGATTCCGTCGGCGCTTACCTGATGGTAGATATGGCACACATCGCCGGTCTGGTTGCTGCCGGTCAGCATATGAATCCCGTACCGTATGCCGATGTGGTCACCACCACCACCCACAAGACCCTTCGCGGTCCTCGCGGCGGTCTGATCCTCTGCAAAGAAGAACTGGCCAAGAAGATCGACTCCGCCGTCTTCCCCGGCAGTCAGGGCGGCCCGCTGATGCACATCATCGCCGCCAAAGCAATCTGCTTCGGCGAAGCACTGCAGCCCGAGTTTGTCACCTATCAGCAGCAGGTGGTAAAGAACGCCGCCGTGCTGGCTGATGAACTGATGAAGCAGGGCTTCCGTCTGGTATCCGGCGGTACCGACAACCATCTGATGCTGGTGGATGTGCGCAACTTCGGCCTCACCGGCAAGGAGCTGGAGCACCGCCTGGACGAAGTGTACATCACCGTCAACAAGAACGCCATTCCCAACGACCCCGCAAGCCCCTTCGTCACCAGCGGTATCCGCGTGGGTACGCCTGCCGTCACCACCCGCGGTTTCAAGGAAGCCGAAATGGTGCAGATCGCCCGTCTGATGGCCCTCACCGCCAAGGATTTCGAAGGCAGCGCCGATGCCATCCGCGCCGAGATCACCAATCTGTGTGCCCGCTTCCCCCTGTATCCCAAGCAGTAACCGCATCCGTTCCACAACCGCCCCGGAAGCCTCCGGGGCGGTTTTTTGCAGCAAAAAAGATCCCCGGCCGATTGGCCGGGGATCTTGATCTTTGTGATTGTGCAGGCTTATGCGCCCAGAATGATACCGACGATGGTACCCAGATAGTTACCAATTACGTAACCGAGTACACCGACAAGCATTGCAGGACCAACCAGTGCGGACCAGCCCTGAGAGATTGCCATACCGGCTGCAGTGGTGGGGCCGCCGATGTTGGCGTTGGAAGCGATGATGGCGTCTTCCAGATTGAACTTGAACAGCTTAGCAGCGCCGAAGCAGAAGATCATGTTGATCAGAACCATGATGGCGCACATGACCAGCAGCAGAGGAGATTCGGTGATAACCAGCATAACGTTTGCGGGAACACCGATGACGAACAGGAACAGGTAAATCAGATAAGTACCGATTTCCTGTGCACCGGCCATCTTCTCGACCTGCTTCTCGCACAGGGTAGCGAAAGCCACAGCAATGGTGGTGCTCCAGACGTACTGGGAGCCCAGGAACTTGCCGACGAAGTCCATGAATGCATTGGGATCTTCGGGGACCAGACCGGCAAAGAAACCGGCGATCTGCTGAGCGATCCAAACAACGATAACGGCATAAGCGATGTTGATTGCGATATCCTTCAGGGAGATATCCTTGCGGCTCCAGAAGGCAGCGGCCTGCGTCTGGGCGCTTTCCTTGGAAGTACCGGCTTCGACTTCGTCAATGTGAGGATGCTTGTAGTTTCTGCGGAAAATAGCCATACCTGCAACAGCGATCAGAACAAAGAAGTAAGCAGCCATCAGCAGGTTGTCAGCAACGGTAGTGGCAGAGGTCAGTTCGCCAACGCCGAACTGAGATGCCATAGCAGCAAAGTTAACGCCGCCGCCGATGTAGGAACCGGTCATCATAGCAGCAACACCGGCCAGACCCTTGGCATCACCAAAGGCGCCGTTCAACAGAGCATAACCCAGGAAAGCACCGGCTACAGTACCAACTGCACCGATGAGGAAGATTGCCAGCATACGGCCGGTCTGAGACCAGATCTTCTTCAGGTTGCACTGCAGCAGCAGCAGAGGAATACCGACGGGAACCACGATACCCCAAACTACGTTGTCGTACAGATTACAGCTGGTGGGGATAACACCCAGGTTTGCCAGAACCATAGCCATGATCAGAGCAATAATTGCGCCGGAAATTTTGGAAGCCCAATTATACTTCTGCTCCAGCCAGATGGAGAGAGCAACACCCAGACACATAACAGCCAGCAAAGCGATCGTGTCATCCGCAGCGATCAAAGTGTGACCCAACAATTTTTCAAACAGTGTCATATAGTTTTTCCTCCTATCATGTTATGAGTCGCAGGATGCCGGTCCTAACATCTGCGCTCCTTTGATTACTATCATATATATGTGAACAAATTATTACGCAAGAAAAACTTTTTAATATTTATTTATGGGTATTTTTCTTCAATTTCTCATTTTTCTCGAAAAAATATTATTATTTTTCATAAATTTACAAGAAATAACCTTCCAAACCCCAACAAACATCAAATTTATTTTGTGCGCTTTACTGAAATAAAATTTCTTTTTTCGATATTTTTCATATTTTCTGCATCTTTATGCCCCATTTTGATTGATTCCGACGCCGCTTTGTGCTATGGTAAAGGCAGAAAATGTTCCATTCAAAGGAGATGTATCGTTATGAAAGCAGTATACCGTGACTATATGCTGGAGCAGCTGCAGGCTATTATGGCCATTGACAGTCCCAGCGGATACACCAAGAATGTACAGGCCTATCTGAACGAAGAACTGAAAAAACTGGGCTTCACTCCCGTCAACCCCGTAAAATCCGGCGTGCTGGCCCACATTGGCGGCGAAGGCAACGTCCTCACCCTGATGGCACATATGGACACCCTGGGTGCTATGGTGCGCGTAATCAAGGATAACGGCGCTCTGACCGTGGCAAACATCGGCGGTCTGCAGCCCTGCAACACCGAGACCGAAACCGTAAAGGTCCTGACCCGGGATGGCAAGATCTATGACGGCACCCTGCAGGCTGTCAATGCCTCCTCCCACGTAAATCCCAACCTCAACACCGCCCGCAGCTGGAACACCAACATCGAAGTAGTGCTGGATGAACCCGTCAAGTCCGCCGATGACACCCGTGCTCTGGGCATCGCTCCCGGCGACTTTGTCTTTGTCAATCCCCGTACCACCATCACCAAGTCCGGCTACATCAAGAGCCGCTTCCTGGATGATAAGGCTTCCGTCGCCATCCTGCTGGCCTTTGCCAAGATGGTCGCTGACGAAAAGCTCCAGCTGAACCGCAGCGTCTGGCTGGACTTCACCGCTTACGAAGAGATCGGCCACGGCGCCTCTTTTGCCCTGCCCGAAAACTGTGTGGAAGCGATCTGCGTGGATATGGGCTGTGTGGGCGAAGGCCTGCAGTGCGATGAGCGCATGGTATCCATCTGCGCCAAGGACGGTGGCGGCCCCTACGACTATGAAGTCACCACCAAACTTGTGAACTGCGCCAAGGAAAAGGGCCTCAACTATGCCGTGGATGTTTACACCAATTACACCTCCGATGTCAATGTGTCCCTGAAAGCCGGCTACGACCTGCTGCACGGCCTCATCGGCCCCGGCGTTTATGCCTCCCACGGCTACGAGCGCACCCACATCGAAGGTCTGGAAAACACCTTCAAGCTGCTGGAAGCCTACCTCATCGGCTAAACCCCAATTTCACACAAAAAAGACAACCCGCGGGGTTGTCTTTTTTTCTTGCTTTATGCTACAATATCCATATGAGTTCCGGAGGTGATTTTATGTACCAGCCCCTTGCCGACCGCATCCGCCCCACCGAACTGGATGACGTGGTGGGTCAGCAGCATATTATTGGTGAAAACGGCATCCTGCGCCGTATCATCGAAAGCGGCAACATCCCCAATATGATCTTTTACGGCCCGTCGGGTATCGGCAAGACCACCCTGGCCCAGATCATCGCCAACAAGACCAGCCGCCGGCTGTATAAACTCAATGCCACCACTGCCTCCACCGCCGACATCCGCGCCATCGTGGACGATCTGGACACCCTGCTGACCCCCGAAGGCGCCCTGCTGTATCTGGATGAGATCCAGTACTTCAACAAAAAGCAGCAGCAGTCCCTGCTGGAGTTCATCGAAAGCGGCAAGCTGACCCTCATCGCCTCCACCACCGAAAACCCCTATTTTTACATCTATAACGCCATCCTCAGCCGCAGCACCATCTTCGAGTTCAAGCCTGTGCAGCCCGAGGACGTGGCCCGTGCCGTGCGCCGCGCCTTCTCCCGCTGCGCCAAAGAACTGCACAAGAAGATCGCGCTGGAAGAAGGCGTCTGCGACCATATTGCCGCGGCCTGCGGCGGTGACGTGCGCAAGGCAATGAATACCGTGGAGCTGCTGTGCGCCGCCTCCCCGGAGGAAGACGGCACCATGACGGTATCCTTGGAGGACACCAAGGCGCTGACCCAGCGTTCCGCCTCCCGTTACGATCGGGACGGCGACAGTCACTACGATATCCTGTCCGCCTTCCACAAATCCCTCCGCGGCTCCGACCCCGATGCCGCCCTGCATTATCTGGCCCGCCTGCTGGAGGGCGGCGATATGGCTTCGGCCTGCCGCCGGATGCTGTGCGCCGTCAGCGAAGATGTAGGCATGGCCTATCCCCAAGCCATCACCATCGTCAAGGCCTGCTGCGACAGTGCCCTGCAGTTGGGTCTGCCGGAGGCACGCCTGCCGCTGGCGCAAGCCGCGTTGGTCATCGCCACCTCTCCCAAATCCAACTCCGCCTGCTGCGCCATTGATGCGGCGCTGGCCGACATCAAAAACGGCCATAGCGGTGACATTCCCGCCCATCTGAAGGACAGCCATTACGGCGGTGCCGCCAAAATGGGTCGCGGTCTCACCTATCAGTATCCCCACAACTTCCCCGGCAACTATGTAAAGCAAGACTACTTGCCAGCCGAGCTTTTAGGCACCCGCTACTACCAACCCGGTCAGAACAAGACCGAGCAGCAGACCGCCGAGTACTGGGCACGTGTCAAACAGGACAAGCGCTGATTTTACAAGCAGAAACGCACCCGACGGAATCTCCGTCAGGTGCGTTTTTTCGTTTATTCGTGTTCCTTGCAGGCCAGTTCCGTCACCGTCATTTTGATGATGCAAACCTGCTGCAGCAGTTCTGCAGGGTATGCACCCTCTGCCTTGCCGCGGTAATGCTCCATGATGCGGTCCAGCGCATAAATCTTTTCTTCCACAC
>JAFYMZ010000145.1 GCA_017548175.1 Clostridia bacterium
CTCCGGCCAGCCGGTGGTATCGAAGCAGTCCCGGATGCACTTGCCGTAATACTCCAGTTTGGGGATCAGGTTGGGGCGCTCGCTAAAGCTCCAGCTCCATCCGATCATGGCAAACTCCAGCACCCGTGCGCGGTCCTCTGTGGGGAAAGTCATGGAATAGTCATCCACGAACCACTGCAGATGGTCGGCCCAATCATCGGGACGGGGCTGATAGTCATAGGAGTAAGAGAAGCCGGGCGGCTGCAGCTGCAGCCAAGCCTCTTCGCTGTACATTGCACCTTTGCGATAAATGCTATCCCAACTAAGACGGCGGTCAATGACATGAGACAGTTCGTGATAATAGGTGCGTTCACCGGAAGTACGCACATCGATAACGATGAGGTAATAGTCACCCTTGTCCTGCGCAAAGGCGGCAAACGAGGTATAGTCCGCATCTGCCGGCCAGTCTTTTCGGGTCAGGTCGCAGATCAGTTCAAACCGGATGCTCTCCAAGCGACCATACAGCAGCTGCGGCAAGAAGCCTTCCGGATACCGGCTCAACGCCGTTTCCAGCACGGTAAGGGCAGAGCGTATCTCATATGCATCGGTCAGAGCCTGTCCGGCAAACTCGTCATAATCCAGCGCGCACTGCTCGGCGATGCGAATGTCTACACCAAATCGATCAGCCAGCGCCTGTGCCTGCTGATACAGGCTTTCCTCCACGGTATGCGGCGGTGCCTTTTCTTCACCGTAAGGCATAACGGGCAGGTCTTCGCCGGTACCCTTTACCTTGGGATCCCAGAAAAGCAGCTGATTCTCGTTGGTTTCTTCCTTTGCGGCGATCAGGAAATATCCGCCCCAAGCCTCGCACCATACCGGCTCACAGTTGACCCAATCTCCCGCGGGCAGATCTGCGGCCGAAATCAACTTGCCGTCCAGCCCATACAGTTTGGGCGCGCGGCTTTCCAGATTGATGGTGTACAGCCACTTGTTCTCGCGCATGTACTTGATCTGCCCCACATCCTGCAGGTTCATCACGGTATGCGTGTTCCCCTGCAAAATATGATAGCGATCCCATGTGCCTGTTTCCGAGACAAAATACACATCGCCGTCTTTGACACCCTCGCCTACGCTTACAGGCAGGCTGAAATCAGACAACGTGTTGGTCTTGACATCAAACAGTTTCTGCACATACCGCTGACTCTTCAGATCCAGATAGGAAACGATCACCTGCTGTGCCCGGTCGTCATAATGCATCATCACGGCTTCCCGCCCCTCTACAAGGGGCACGCGCACGTTCATTTCCAGATTGACGCGGCTCAGGCCGTTTTCCCAATTCATTTCATACAGGTTGATCAGGTCGGAACTCATGACCCAGTCAGCCCAGTTTCCTTCGCGCTCGTAATACCGCTGCAGCTGCAGATCCTTGGTCAAGATCCACACCCGACCGTAGCCGGAATCGCAGATGACCACATTGTTTTCCATCACCTGCAGGCGCACATAGCCGCTGCTGGGATAACTGCAATCCGCCACCGTTTCCCCGGTTTCCAGACTCATCAAGGTCAGATGCACGGTACAAGAATCGTCGGCATCGTACCGATATTCCCACAGCAGCAGATTTCCGTCCACCACGCGCAGCATGGGATACTCGATGAAATTCATCTGCTCGCAGGCAATGTTCCACAAATTGCCTGCCGTGCCCACGGCCGTTGCATTCTCCAGCAGCACCGGCGTGGTCTTTACCGGGTCATCGGGCTGTTGGATTTCTTCGCCGTTTTCCGTTCCGGTGTCAGGGTCCACCGGCACCTGCGGCTTGGCACAACCGGCCAGCAATGCCAGCAGCACCAGCAAGATCCAGATTCTCTTTTTCATCTTGCAGCACCTCCCGTTTGGAGATTTTTGTCGACTTTATGATAGCACAATCGATTGCAATACGCAAATTTCGCCGTCACAGTTCCAGTTCGAATTGATATGCATCCTCGATATACACATAGGGCAGCCCGTGCGCCTTGACCTGTGCCAGCACTTCCGCATTGTCCTGCAGCAGCGTCTCCACGGTGCAGTATCCGTCATCCAGACGCGCTTCGATGACAGAGGCATACCGCTTGATGTCGTCAAAATGCGCCTTGATATATTCCTCGCTCAGCACCAGACAAACATAGCGGATGTGCTGCAAATAGTCCGGTTCAAAATCCTTCGCCCAGTCAAAGGGGATATAGCAACCCTCAACGATGAGATTTTGCTTGTTTTCCACCGCGGTTTTGATCATTTCCCGCACGATGGGCCACAGGTAGGCCGTCAGCGCAGCATCCTCGCTCATCGGGGTCAATTGCGTCTGTCCGCTGCGGATGAGACCCATCTTCAAATGGTCGATGGACAGATACGGATAGTGATACTGCTCCAGCAGCCGCTGTGCCAATGCCGTCTTTCCCGCGTGCGACGCGCCTGCGATCAAAATAATCATACCGTACTTCCTCCTGACTGTTTCCCGACAGATTTCTTCCCTTTCATCCTACCACAACTCCGCCGCCGATACAATCCATTCCTGAAATACGCCTCTCACAAGCGCAAAACTGCCGCAGAAGACACGCTTCTGCGGCAGTTTTGGGTTTTATTCTGTTTCCGTGGGCAGATTCTTTTTCCAGAGCAGACAGTCGCAGTCATCACAGTACAGCGCCGGAGAGGCGGTTTCAAACACACCTGTGATGGTCTTGTCCTTCTTGGAAAACGGGTTTTTGGTGATAAACAGCACCTTTTCCCACTCTGAGAAAATCACACCCCGGGCGCCCTGTATATAGCCGCGGCGCATGGGTTTTCCGCAATATGGACAGTTCATCGGTGCCTCCTTTACTGCCACTGAGCCTGATACAGTTCCCGATAGAAACCGCCTTGGGCCATCAGTTCCTCGTGAGTTCCGCTTTCCACCACATTGCCGTCGCGCACCACAAGGATGCGGTCGGCATTGCGCACAGTACTCAGGCGGTGTGCCACCACGAAGCAGGTCTTGTCCTCCATCAGCTTGCGCATGGCCTGCTGCACCAAAATCTCGGTGCGGGTGTCCACGTTGGAGGTTGCCTCGTCCAAAATCAGCATGGGCGTTTCCATCAGCATGGCACGGGCGATGGTCAGCAGCTGCTTCTGTCCCTTGGAGATGTTGGCCGCATCGTCGGTGAGCAGCGTATCATACCCCTTGGGCAGGCGCTCGATAAAGCCGTGGATCTTGGCAGCCTTGGCCGCCGCGATGACCTCTGCCCGACTGGCTTCCGGCCGGCCGTAGGCGATGTTGTCATAAATCGTGCCGTAAAACAGCCACGTATCCTGCAGCACCATGGAATAGGCGCGCCGCAGACTGTCACGGGTCAGGGTCAGCACCGGCTTGCCGTCCACCCGGATCTCGCCGCTTTGGGGATCATAGAACCGCATCAGCAGGTTGATCAGCGTGGTCTTACCGGCACCGGTGGGGCCGACGATGGCGATCAGCTGACCGGGCTTGGTATGCAAGCTGAAGTTCTGCAGCACCGGCTTGTTTTCTTCGTAACCGAAGGACACCGCCTCCAGTTCCACCTCGCCGCGGGTATTTTCCAGCAGCACGGCATCGGGCGCATCGGCCACTTCCGGTTCTTCGTCCAGAATGCGGAACACGCGCTCTGCCGCCGCAATGGCGCTCTGCAGATCGCCCCAGATCTCGGCGATCTCGTGAATGGGACCGGAGAACTTACGGCTGTACAGAACAAAGGAAGAAATATTGCCCACGCTGATGCCGCCGTTGATGTAAATGACGGCGCCCAGCACGGAAATAAAGGACAGGGACAGGTTATTGATGAAGTTGACCGAGGGGCCCATACCCGCCTGATGATACTCTGCCTGATAATAGGCTTCGGCTGCGGCAAAGTTTTCTTTGTCAAAATCCTCTACCGTCTTGCGCTCACGGCAATAGGCCTTCAGCGTCTTTTGTCCCGACACCATTTCTTCCACAAAGCCGTTCAGGTCGCCCTGCTTTTTCGAGCGCAGCCGGTACAGTTTATGGGTGCGCTTGGTGATATATCGGGTGATGAAGATGCTCAGCGGCACGGTAAAGAGGAAAATGCCCACCATGGCAGGTGCGATCTTCAGCATCATACCCAGCGAGCCCACAATGGTGATGCCGCTGGCCAGCACCTGGATCAGGTCGCTGGAGAGGGATGTATTGATGGTATCGATGTCGTAGGAAATGCGGCTGATGATATCACCGGTGGGATGGGTGTCAAAAAACTTCACCGGCAGAGATACCAGTCTGCGGAACATATCCCGTCGCATCCGATAGGTGATCTTGCGGGACACCGCGATCATCAGCACGTTCAGACCGTAGGTCATGGCCGCCGACAGGGCGTAAAAGAGCAGCATCCATTTGGCATAGGCAAAGGCCGTGGTAAAGTCCACCTTGCCCGGGCCGATCTCAATGGCATCGATGGCCGCACCGGACAGGTACGGGCCCAGCAATGCCAAGCCGTTAGAGCCGAGGGTCAGCAGCAGTGCCAGCAAAATCAGCCATTTTTCCTGCCACAAATATTCGCCCATACGCAGGAGGGTGTGTTTTCTGCTGTTCATGCCTGCACCTCCCCCATCTGGGTCTCTGCGATCTCCCGATAGATGTCGCAGGTCTCCAGGAGTTCCGCGTGGGTGCCAAAGCCCAGCATCTTGCCTTCTTCCAGCACCAGGATCTTATCGCAATGCATCACCGAACTGACGCGCTGGGCGATGATCACCGTGGTGGTGTCGCCGTAATGCGCCGCCAGTTTGCCGCGCAGCGCCGCATCGGTGCGGTA
>JAFYMZ010000146.1 GCA_017548175.1 Clostridia bacterium
CACCAATTTCCAGTTGTTGGATCCGCTGATGGTTTCCACAGCACGTCCCTCCTGCCATCATTACATCATTAATAATTTAGTATAGCACAGTTTTCGCAGAAATCATAGGGGCAACGCGGAAAAATCGCCGCGGCGCGGGGGATTCGCCCAATGAAAAACCGGAGCGGCGCGCTTACGCTTCGCCACTCCGGTTCAAACTCAATATTGGATTGTCGCGCCGCAGGGGCACTTTGCGCAATTAGTCTTCTACGCGGGTGTAGATACGGGAATAAACCTGTACGCCCCAAGCCTTGCCGTGACGCACCCAGAAGTGCAGACGGCCTGCTCTTGCGCCGGTGCTGTCTTCCATCTGGAACCAGCTGCCGCCGCAATGCACCGGCTTTACATCGCTCAGCACGATCTTCTCGCCGGTCTTGGGATGGTACATAAACTTTTCCATCCGCAGCACGCCTTCCTCGTTCTGATAGAAGCGGGCGTAAGCGGGCACGCCTTCGTGGCAGACATAGGTGCCTTCCAGCATTTCGGGGTTCTGATAGGTTTCACCGGTGGGACGCAGCCATACATGGCGCTCTTCCAGAGGCTGACCCATCACCAGATTGTACATCATCCAGCACAGATCATCGGTATCCTGTCCACCTTCGTTGCACAGAGCTGCGCAGCCGAAGTTTTCGTCCTTCAGGAAGCCGCCGTGGGTGGAAACACCGTGCAGACCGCCGGAGTGCTCGCAGATGACGTGGCCCTTCCACAGGCGCTTATTCAGACCGTAGCAATAGTAGGGCTTCTCCTGCAGGGGGAACTGCAGACCGGTCATCATATCAGCGGCAGCAGCAGGGATGACCTGCACGCCGTCGATGACGCCGTGGTTGGACAGGCACTGATAGTAACGAGCCATATCGTGGGCGGTGGACTTGACGCAGGCACAGCTGCGGAAGGGAGGCAGGATGCCCCACTTGTCGTCTACTTCAAAGGTACCGTCTTCATTTCTGGTCCACAGACGGGTGATGTTGCCGTCGGAAGCAATGGCCTTGGCCTCGCTGCAGTCCAGATCCAGCACGGAGCGGGTCATGCCCATGGGTCCAAAGACGCGATCCTTCAGGAACTGCTCCAGAGAAACACCGGCTGCTGCGTCTACGATGTAGCACATCAGGGCATAACCCTCGTTGGAGTAGCTCATATATTCACCGGGGCCACCCAGCGTGGGGTACTTGCCCTCTGCAATGTAATCGATGATATGCTCGATGGTATCCATCTGGTTGGGAGAGGTGCTGCGCAGATACTGCATATCGGGCTCGTTACGGCCGGGGGTATTCATGGCAATGGACCACTCCAGGGGTTCCATAGGAGGAATACCGGCGGTGTGGGTTGCCAGATGATGGATGGTCACATCCTGCACGGGGCTGCCGGGCATACGGAACGTGGGCAGGTACTTGACCACGGGATCGTCCATCGAGATCTTGCCTTCGGCTGCCAGAATGCACAGGGCCAGTGCCACGGTGCTCTTACTCATAGAAGCGATGCCCATCACGGTGTGCTCGTTGATGGGACGCTTGTTCTCGTCGCAGTAGCCGTAGCCCTTTTCAAAGATCACGCCTTCGGGGCCGCGCAGACAAACGGTAACACCGGGCAGTTTCTTTTCTTCAATGCGCTTTGCCAGTGCGGCATCCAATGCTTTCAGATCATAAGTCATAATTTTTCTTCCTCCTGTCATACGGTAGGGATTGACATACACCCCCATTATACGACAGGTTTTTTCCAAACACAAGACAAAAGCAAAAAGAAAGCGGCCTGCCGGTCGCTTTCTTTTGGGTATTTCTCGGGATTTAGCCAAAGGTTTTGGCAAAATCGGCATCGATCTTGCCGTCCTGTGCCTTGGCAGGTGCTGCCTCGGGCATCCGGCGCTTGTGTGCCAGCAGCCAGTCGCACACCTGCTGGTTGCGATAGGTATCGCTCCAGCTATCGTGCTGGTAGTTGGGGTACACGGTGAGGCGGGCGCTGCAGCCGCCCTTGACGGCGCATTCCACCATCTTTTCGCTTTCGCGGCACAGCACGGCCTGATCCAGCGCGCCGTGGAAGGCCCACACGCCGATGTCGCGCAGACGGGCGGCGTTCCAGTACATACCGCCGCCGCAAATGGGCACGATGGCGGCGAACCAGTCGGGTCGGCTCATAGCCAGCTGCCACACGCCGTAGCCGCCCATGCTGTTGCCCATCAGGTACACGCGGCTGGGGTCCACGCCGGGCAGATGGCGCAGATGGTCCACCAGACGGTAGGTCTGTTCCATAATATCAAACCAGCTGTCGCCGAAGCACTGGGGGGCACACACCAGCCAGCGGTTGTTGCGCCAAGCGTTGTCGGGACGGAAAAATGCGCTGAGGCGCAGATGTTCGTTGATGTCGGTGCCGCGGGTGCCGCTGCCGTGGAGGAAGATGAACAAGGGGCAGGGATCCTCGGGAGAGAAGTCCTCGGGGAAGAATGCGGCATACCGGAAGTTTTCAAAAGAGCAGATCTGCTGTTTCAGTTCCATATTCAAATCTCCTTATCCTTTGGAATGACCTACGCCGTGCACGGCTTTGATCCACTGATTGCTGCGGAAACGGCCGATGCACCAGATGGCCTTGATGATCTGGTCCAGCTTCAGGCAGACGTAGATCCAGAAGGCGGGCAGATGCAGCACCAGACCGGCGATGGCGCCCACGGGGATGCTGACGATCCACAGGAAGAGGATGTCGGCCACCATCAGGAACTTGGTGTCGCCGCCGCCGCGCATAACGCCCTTGGTGAGGATGCTGTTCATACTCTGGAACACCACGATGAGGCCGATGGCCAGCATCAGTTCCTGCGCGATGGCCTTTGTCTCGGGGGTGATGTTGTAGAAGCTGATGATCAGCGGGCTGATGAGCATAATGAAGCCGCCGGCTGCGATACCGATGGCGGTGCCCAGCAGCAGGAAGGTGTTGCCCTCGGTCTTGGCGCGCTGCACGTCACCCTCGCCCAAGGTATGGCCGATGACCATACAGCTGGACTGGCTGATGCCGGAGATAAAGACGGTGGACAACTGCTGGGTGACGGTGGTAATGGCGTTGGCAGAGACGAAGCTGTTGCCGATGTGACCCATAACGATGGCCACGGCGCTGTTGCCCAGACCCAGCAGGGTGTCACTCACCAGCACGGGGATGCTGACGCGCAGGTACTCCCGCAGCATATCGCTGCACTTGCCCAGCAGGTCGCG
>JAFYMZ010000147.1 GCA_017548175.1 Clostridia bacterium
GCTGGTTATAATCCTCCTGGAACTTCAGGTCGCGGTTGGTGATGATACCGACCAGACGGCCGTTTTCACAGATGGGCACACCGGAGATGCGGTACTTTGCCATCAGGCGGTCAGCATCCTGCAGAGTGTGCTGAGGAGAAAGGAAGAAGGGGCTGTGGATAACACCGTTTTCAGAACGCTTGACACGGTCTACACTATCAGCCTGCTGCTCGATGCTCATGCTCTTATGGATGATGCCGATGCCGCCCTCACGAGCCATAGCAATGGCCATATTGGAATCGGTAACGGTATCCATCGCTGCACTCATCAGAGGAATGTTCAGCTTGATGGTAGGAGTCAGGTTGGTGCTCAGGTCGATCATGTCCGGCGTAACATCGCTTTCAGCGGGGATCAGCAGGACATCGTCAAAGGTAATTCCTTTTTTGTAGAACTTTTCTTCGTAGCGCTCATTTACCATAAAATCCACCCCAAATTCTTAATTATATATTAGTTCAATGATACAGATTTCCACCAAGAATGTCAAGGGTTTGTCCTTGCAAAGTGAACCGAAAATTTCTCTCGGTTGGGTCAAAAATCTTGGATATTTTGCTTACTGACCTGCCTGTGCGTTTCGTTTTGCCAGCCAGTTCTGGTAAGACAAAAAGTCCTGCGCATCGTGTGCGGTACGGGCCAGCGTGTCCATTGCCTCGGCAGGATATGCGCCGATGGCGGTTTCGCCGGTGAGGAAGAGACACTGCGCACCGTCCAGTACGGCGTTGAATACGTCGTTTACTTCGGCACGCGTGGGAATTCGGTTGGTTTCCATTGTGCTCAGCAGCTGGGTCGATACGGCGAAAGGCTTGCCGGCGCTTTGCAGCTTGGCAGCCATACGCTTTTGCACACGGGGCAGATGCCACAACGGCAGCCGATTGCCCAAGTCGCCGCGTGCCAGCAGAAATACATCGGCAAGGTCATACATCGAGGCAATGGAAGAAAGACCCTCCAGCGTCTCGATTTTGGCATAGACCCGCAGGTCGGAAAGACCGTATTCTTCCAGAACCTTGTGCAAGTTGCGCAGGTCGTTGGCAGAACGGACGAAAGACAGCATAATGTCGGTGACACCCAGTCGCTTTGCAGCCTTCAGTGCTTCCAGATCACCGGGAGTCAGGGCAGGGGACTCCAGCTCCTTACCCACGATGCAGACGTTTTTTCCGGGCAGCAGACGGCCGCCGCGGATGACCTTGGCCTGTGCATAAGACTGTACTTCCAGTTCAAATGCACTGTCAGCAATGCTGATCACATCGCCGGGTTCGGCATTGTCGATCAGTACCTGCGGTGCCTGCAGGTCGCGTTCCAAATGCAGCACGCTGCCCTGACGCAGCTGAATGGCGGCGCCGCCTTTATGGATCCGCAGGCCGGGGCCTTGCAGGTCAAGCAGCAGGCGGGGGGCTTCTATGCCGCATTCTTTGGCTGCATCGCGATACAGACGGATCCAAGGCTCGGCATCAGCCAAAGAGCCGTGGGCAAGATTGTAGCGGATTCCGGTCATACCTGCGCGGAACATGGCGCACAGAATATCTTTTCGGGCACAAGCGGGACCTAAGGTTGCGAACAGATCCATAAAATACCTCCTGTCTGCCCCTGCAAAAAACAGGAACATGATTAAATATATGTTATATTATTTTTTGTTATAGTATTTCTATATTATGAATTTAATATATTATAGCACAAAATTAGAAAATAACCAATATTGACTTATAAATGTTACTATGGTAAAATTTATTTGTTTGATGTAAATATGCGGGTATGGCGGAATTGGCAGACGCGCCGGATTTAGGTTCCGGTGGGCAACCGTGCAGGTTCGACCCCTGTTACCCGTACCAAAAGGCCCTGTTTGCTTGGTAAACAGGGCTTTTTGTTTTCTGTCGGATCGGTATTTGAATATGAAAAAACGGACGGGGAAGCCGTCCGTTTTTGTATTTATACGATGCAGTTAATGTGCGATGTTGCCTTCGGCTTCCACCAACTGGCGATGCTGGGCGTTGTTGACCTTTTTGATCATTGTGATGGCAATGGGGATGGCCAGTACCAGGGTCAGAACGTCAGCCACAGCCTGTACGGCGGCGATACCGTAGGCATCAAACAGGTAAGCCAAGGGGAAGAGGATGGGCAGGAAGCAGCTGCCCTGACGTGCGGTTGCCAGAATGAATGCGCCGCGGCCGTTGCCCAGACCGGAGCAGAACATATTGACAACGGCCACCCAAGCGTGGATGGGCAGTGCGATGCTCTGCAGGATGATGGACAGGCGACCGATCTCGATCATCTGCGGGTCGGTGCCGGCAAATACCACAATGATGGGCTTGGCAAAGACGATCAGCACGGCGGACATTGCAGCAGCGCCGATGAAGGCGACCTTCGAGGCAAAACTCAAGCACTCCTTGACGCGGTCATAGCGCTTGGCGCCCCAGTTGAAGCCGGCTACCGGCTGGAAGCCGTTGCCGAAGCCGAGGATGATACCGAAGGGGAACATCATGATCTTGGTGCA
>JAFYMZ010000018.1 GCA_017548175.1 Clostridia bacterium
CGCCAACATCCTCGGCTCTATCGCACCGGCTGCCGCTATGGATGCCATTGCCGGCCGGCGCATCCTGTTGGTGGATGATCTGATCACCACCGGCAGCACCCTGTCCGAGTGTTCTCGCGTGCTGCTGAGCCAAGGTGCCGCCGGTGTGTGGGGAATTACCGTAGCACAAGTGAAAAAGATTTCCAAAAACACACAGGGAAGATATTGAAAAAGTACCGGAACTTGGCTATAATAAAATTTGCACCACTCTGTTTGCATTTGTGACAGTTTTGGCTGTCTTTCCATACACATTGACGAAAAGGAGTTTTTACTATGTTTTTTTCCAGCAGCGATATTGGCATTGATCTGGGTACCGCATCGGTTCTGGTTTTTGTAAAGGGCGAGGGCGTTAAGCTGTGCGAGCCCAGCGTTGTCGCCGTCGACAAAATCAGCGGTGATCTGCTGGCCGTCGGTACCGAGGCACAGAATATGCTGGGCCGTACCCCCGGCAACATCATCGCCGTCCGTCCCCTGCGCGAAGGCGTCATCTCCGACTACGAGATGACCGAAAAGATGATCCGCGAGTTCATCAAAAAAGCGCTCACCGGCTTCCGTCTGTTCAAGCCCAATCTGGTGATCTGCATCCCCAGCGTCATCACCGAAGTAGAAGAGCGTGCCGTCATCGACGCAGGCCAGCAGGCCGGCGCCAAGCACGTCTACCTGATCGAAGAGCCCGTTGCCGCCGCCATCGGCGCCGGCATCGACATTGCCAAGCCCAACGGCAACATGATCGTTGACATCGGCGGCGGCACCTCCGACATCGCCGTCATCTCTCTGGGCGGCATCGTCGAGAGTTCCTCCATCAAGGTGGCAGGCGACAAGTTCGACGAGGCACTGGTCAAGTATATCCGCCGGAAGCACAACGTGCTGATCGGTGAGCGTACCGCCGAAGAGATTAAAAAGACCGTTGGCTGCGTGTGGCCCTATGAAGAAGAGCGCACTATGGAGGTCAAAGGCCGCTGCCTGCTCACCGGCCTGCCCCGCACCTTCACCGTATCCAGCACTGAAATGATCGAGGCCTTTGAAGAAGTCTCCGACAAGATTCTGGAAGCTGTTCACACCGTTCTGGAGCGTACTGCTCCCGAGCTGGTGGGCGACATCGCCACCAACGGCATCGTGATGACCGGCGGCGGCAGCCTGATCCACGGCTTTGACAAGCTGATTGAAAGCAAGACCGGCATTGCCACCCGTGTGGCCGACGATGCCATCTCCTGCGTGGCCTACGGTACCGGCAAGGCTCTGGAGAACATCAAGAGCATGCAGGACGGCACCCTGAACATTTCCCGCCGCCGTCAGATGTTCTAAGAACAATCCCATAAAATGCATCAGCGCCCTGTCCGCACGGACAGGGCGCTTGTTTCGTTTATTCTACTGTAAACTCGTAGGCTGCCATACCTTTCTCGGCAGTCCCATCCTTGTAATATACAATAAGATCCTTAATAATCCGATAGGTGCCCGACTTTAGAACGCCGCAAGTTCTGCCGACATCATACCAATTCGGGATTCCGGTGCTTTATTATTTATAATAAAGCATAACTTCGGCAACCAATTCCAAAGGCGGTTACTGTAGCAAAGCGCCCTGGTTATTGCTCTGTCCCCACGTCTCTAAACTTGCCAATGTAGTCAAGGAGCCATTCTTGATGGCAAGGAGGAATTGACTGTTGAAGCCTGTACGCGATTACTTACTTCTTTTCTTCAAAACTGATTAGCTTCTTTTTCTTCCAAATAGCAATACCAAGCATACCGACCCTTAGATATTCGTACATTTCTGGCGTACAAATCAACTGTAAGAAATTATCATCAGGATGTCGGTGTTCTTGTTTCTGTTCAAAACAAAATACAACCTGATATAACATTAAATCAGAAGGAACGATTGGGGAAATAGAACTGTTTGGAAAAAAGGGTGCGCCTACGGGTGTCTTTGAAACAACTCTCAATAAATTGCTTTTCACTGAGTGAATCACCTACTCTAATCAATCATTCTGACTTGTAACTTTCTATAATATTTAATTGGATCACCAATTTGCCGCGTTCCGTCTGCACTCCCATAGAAAGTTTCAACCCCATTTGAACGCATCAAGCATTTTTCAAAAAACAAAAAACAATAAAAACATTCCAAAAATAATCTTTTTTCTGTCAGAAATCAGTTGTTTTTATTCTTCCAGCATACCCGCGATCTTCACCACATCGCCGGCGCCCATGGTAAACACCAGGTCACCGGGCTGCACCAGATGCTCCAGACGCTTGGCCGCGTCCTCCAGACTGTCCGCCGCCTCCGCGCCGGGGATCAGCGCTGCCAACTGGGCAGAGCTGACACCCAAAGTGTCAGTTTCGCGAGCTGCAAAAATGGGACACAGCACGCACTGATCGGCATGGCACAGAGCCTGCGCAAACTCCGGCATCAGCGCCGCAGTCCGGCTGTAAGTATGGGGCTGGAACACGCATACCACACGGCCTTCGGCCACTTCCTTGGCGGCCCGCAGGCTGGCGGTAATCTCACTGGGATGGTGGGCATAGTCATCATACACCGCGGCGCCGCGCCAGGTACGCTTGAACTCAAAGCGCCGACCCACGCCGGTATAGGCTTCCACACCACGGGCAAACTCCGCACCCGGCACGCCCAAAAAGACGGCAACAGCCGCAGTAGCCATGGCATTATACAAATTATGCTTACCGGGAACGCGCAGCTGCACGCTGCAGTATGTCTCGCCGTTGTATTCCACATCAAAGTGATACAGACCGTGTACCAGCCGGATATTGACAGCACGCACGTTGCAATCTTCGCCCAGACCGAAATACAGCACCCGTTTGTCCATACCTGCCGTCACGCTGCGACAGTTGGCATCGTCGCCATTGACCACCAGCACGCCCTGCTGCGGCACCAGATCGGCAAACTGCCGGAAAGAACGGATCACGTGATCCAGATCATCAAAGAAGTCGGGATGATCCATCTCCACGTTCAGCACCACACCAACGGTGGGCGCAAACTCCAAAAAGGAGTTCTGATATTCGCAGCTTTCTGCCACAAACAGGTCACTGTTGCCGATGCGCAAGGTGCCGCCAATGCTGGCCAGTTCACCGCCCACCATCACGGTAGGATCCAGTCCCACCTCCATGGCAAAGGTTGCGATCATCGAGGTGGTAGAGGTCTTGCCGTGGGTACCTGCCACACAGACCGCATGGGGATATCGGCTCATGATCCGACCCCACGCCTCTGCACGGCTGATCACCGGAATGCCGACCGCCATCGCCGCCGCGATCTCGGGATTTTGATCGGGCACGGCAGCGGTGCGGATCACCAAACCCACATCCTGCACCGTTTCCGCAAAATGTCCCACCGTTACGGGGATACCGGTCTCGCGCAAATGTTTGGTGGCTGCAGATTCCACACGGTCAGACCCCTGCACCTTCGCGCCCAAATGCACCAGCATTTCTGCCAATGCGCGCATGGAAATACCGCCGATGCCCACCAGATGAATGGGCTTGCCGCTATGCAGCACCTGATCGAACAATTCATATGTCATAGGAGCTCACTCCGTTTCGCGTTTGAAATAAAAGGATTGCATACAGTTCTATTATAGTACAAGATGTGCAAAATAAAAAGTCCTTTCGCAAAAAAAGCCCGGTCTGCCACCGGATTTTCCGGCATACAGTATCGGCAGGAGGGATGTTATGACGAAACCGGAGTTTGCTCTGATCCAAGGTGATGCGCGCCAGCCGGCCTTGGCTCGCCTGTTGGAGGGCGCAGGCTACCGCACGCAGTTGCTGCCTGCCCCGGAGAAATGGAAGTATGAAAATCTGCCGCCGCCCGGCACACGCCTGCCGGTGGCCAAAGCCTCCCCTGCCCTGCATCAGGCTGCGGAGGCGCAAGGGTTTCTGCTGATGGAATATGGTGAGCGGCCGGATTTCAAGGCAGAAAACGGACATATCACCGCAGAAAACGCCCTGTGTCTGGCAATGCTGCGCGGTGTGCTGCTGCGGGACGCCCCGGTGCTGGTGCTGGGCTACGGCGCGATCGGCAGTGCGCTGAGCCAAAAACTGGCGGCGCTGGGCGCCCGGGTATGGGTCGCCGCCCGTCGTCCATCGGTACTGGAAGCCATCGGGCGCAGCGGCTGCTGCCCCGTCCCGCTGGACAACATTGAAGCCTGCCTGTCCGGGGTGGCGCTGGTATTCAACACGATACCGGCACCGGTGCTGACCGCCGCACGGCTGCATCGATTGCCACCGGAAGCACAGGTACTGGATCTGGCCTCCAGTCCCGGCGGCACGGACTTTGCCGCGGCGCGGAATATGGGATTGGACGCCGTACCTGCGCTGGGTCTGCCGGGAAAGATGACCCCCGGACCTGCTGCCGCTGCAATTTTCCATACTTTGATGCAAATGTTACGTGAGGAGGAATCTGCTTGAACGATAAGACCATCGGCGTGGGCATCACCGGCTCGGCCTGCAGTTTTGCAGGGCTTTTGCCGCTGCTGCAGCGCCTGCGGGAACGCAACCGCGTGATCCCCATTCTGTCCCCTGCCGCTATGACCCAAGACACGCGTTTTTTTGCCGCCAAGGAGTTTTGCCGGCAGGTCGAAGAGATTTGCGGCGAACCGCTCATCACCACCATCCCGGATGCCGAACCGTTGGGTCCGAAAAAGCTGCTGGATGTGCTGCTTTTGGCACCCTGTACCTCTAATACTATGGCGAAACTGTGCCACGGGATCACCGACACCCCGGTGCTGATGGCGGCAAAGTCCCACCTGCGCAACGGCGGTCCGCTGGTCATCGCGCCCTTTACCAACGATGCACTGGCCGCCTCCGCCCAGAATATCGGCTGCCTGCTGGCGCGAAAGCAGGTGTTCTTCGTGCCCTTCCGGCAGGACAACTGGCGCAATTGGGTCGAGGGCATTGCGAAAAAGGCGCAGTCGCTGAATGTGAAATTCACTCAGGCTCACGCCGACGTATACAACTTCTACGACGGCGACGCCTCCCGCTATGAGATGTATCTGCGCTCC
>JAFYMZ010000019.1 GCA_017548175.1 Clostridia bacterium
AGGGGCGGCAGTTTTTTGTTCCCTTCCTTTCGTCATTTTGTACAAACACCTGTCCGCCAGTCGTGGAACACTGGCAAAATCGCCGAAAATCATTTTTCTTTCAAAATCACTTGTCTTTCGCGCAAAAACAGAGTATGATATAACGCAACACGCAAAAACGAACGTATTTGCAGCGTGGACACGCCAACGAATACAGAAAGAAAGTGAAACAAATGTTATACCATTCTACACGCAGCGCAGGCGGCGCCGTGGACGCCTCCCAAGCCATCCTCAGCGGACTCGCCCCCGACGGCGGCCTCTACATGATGGACCGCATCCCCAGCCTCAACCTCGCACAAATCATGCAGCAAGACGTATACGGCATGGCCGAAACCATCCTGTCCGCCCTGCTCCCCTCCATCGAAAACATGGGCCAACTGGTACACCAGGCCTACGACCATAAATTCCGCACCCCCGAGCTCACGCCCACCCGGCCCGTCGGCCCCTACGGCGTCCTCGAACTCTTCCACGGCCCCACCTCCGCCTTTAAAGACGTGGCGCTGTGCATGCTCCCCCAGCTCATTTCCGCTGCCAAGCAGCAAAAAGCGATGGAGGACACCATCCTGATCTTGACCGCCACCTCCGGCGACACCGGTAAAGCGGCCCTGGCCGGCTTCCAAGACGTACCCGGCATCAAGATCTGCGTATTCTATCCCCACGGCGGCGTATCCGCCGTGCAGCGAGCACAGATGGTGACCCAGAGGGGTGAAAACGTAAAAGTTTGCGCTGTGCAGGGCAACTTCGATGATGCCCAGACCGGCGTGAAAAATATCTTTGCCGCCGATGCGAAGGATCACCTGGCCGAGAAAAAGGGCGTGCGCCTCTCCTCCGCCAACTCCATCAACATCGGCCGCCTGGCACCCCAGGTGACCTACTATTTCAAATCCTATCAGGATCTGCTAAACGCCGGCCGTATTCAAATGGGCGATGAAGTCAACTTCACCGTACCCACCGGTAACTTCGGCGACATCTTAGCCGGTTACCTGGCCAAGTGCATGGGCCTTCCCGTGGGCAAATTGATCTGCGCCTCCAATGCCAACAACGTGCTCACCGATTTCATCCGCACCGGCAAATACGATCGCCGCAGACCCCTGCTGAAGACCCAGTCGCCCTCCATGGACATTTTGATCTCTTCCAACCTGGAACGCATGCTGTACCTGCTGTCCGATAACAACACCGAGCTCATTGCGGATCTTATGAACCAGCTTTCTAAGGAAGGTTTTTATCAGATCTCCGATGCAATGCTGACCCGGCTGCAGAATGAATTCTGGGCCGGCTGCTGCGACGACGAAACCTCGCTGCAGGCCATCCGCCGCGTATGGGAAGACCACCACTATGTGTGCGACACCCACACCGCCGTTGCCTGGGATGTGGCAGAGCAGTATCAGAAAGAGACCGGCGATGCCCGCCCCATGGTGGTGCTGAGCACGGCTTCTCCCTATAAGTTCCCGGCATCCGTCCTATCGGCACTACACCCGGCAATTGCGGCACAAGACGCAATTGCCACAGCTGCGCAAGCTGCTGATGCGATTGCTCCGGAACAAGCCGCCAATCTTGCGGACGAGTTCGAACAGATGAACCTGCTGGCGAGCCTGACGGGCACCCCCATTCCCGAGGCCTTGGCCGAACTTTCCGGCCTGCCGGAACGTCATTTGGACGTAATTGAAAAAGACGTCATGTTGGATTATGTATTAAGCATTTAATAGAATCGAGGTTGATGATCATGAAAAAAGTAACCATTCGCGTACCTGCTACCACTGCTAACCTGGGCCCGGGCTTTGATGCTTTTGGCTGTGCCCTGAGTTTGTATACCGATGTAACCTTTGAGCTGACGGAATCCGGTTTGGAGATCACCGGCTGCGATGAGGAGTTTACCGGTCCGGATAATTTGGCGTACACGGCGTTTTGCGCGGTGCTGGCCTCCTTCTCCGGCGAGGTGCCCGGCGTGAAGATTCATATTGATGCGCATATTCCGATCTGCCGTGGTTTGGGTTCTTCGGCGGCTCTGCTGGTGGCCGGTGCCATTGGTGCCAACGTGCTGATGGGCAATAAGCTGTCCACTCAGGGTCTGCTGAACATCACCAATGCCATGGAAGGTCACCCCGATAACTTGGCGCCTGCCTTCCACGGCGGTTTGACCGCTTCCATGGTGGATAATGGTCTGCCGGTTACGGTGAACTTTCCGCTGCATCCCGATTGGGAGTTTTTGGCGCTGGTTCCGGACTTCACCCTGTCCACCGCGAAGGCCCGTGCGATTCTGCCTTCTGAGGTGACCCGTGCGGATGCCATTTATAACATCGCCCACGGTGCCATGGTGCTGAAGGCGCTGGAATTGGGCGATTCTAAGCTGCTGCGTAACGCCATGAAGGACCGTCTGCATCAGGACTACCGTAAACATTTGATCCCCGATTACGATGCCATTGAGACGCTGATCCGTACCACCGATGCGGGCTTCTGCATCAGCGGTGCTGGTCCGACTCTGCTGTGCATCACCCAGGACGAGACCTTGGAAGCGAAGCTGAACGAAAAGCTGCCGGGCATCACCCAGGCCAACTGGGAGATCATTCCCCTGCATGTGGAGTTCCAGGGCGCACGAGTTATTGCCACTGAGTAAGATCGTAATGCACAATTGCATGCTGGCACTAACTCCGAGTTATTGCCACTGAGTAAGATCGTAAACAACAAAGGAGAGCCCGGCGCTCTCCTTTATTTTTCTTGATGGCAACGTGATTTTGC
>JAFYMZ010000148.1 GCA_017548175.1 Clostridia bacterium
GTGCCTGCCACCGCCGTCACCGACGGCAGCAGGATCTCTTGCCGGATGGCGCGGGAACCCAGTTCCCACACCACCAGCCAAAAGGCGGCAACGCCCAGATAAGTCAAACCGGTTTTGAGTTTAGCCTGCATAATAGAAGTCGTCAGCGGGCATTGCACCGCCGATGGCGGCAGGGTTATAGCCGAACAGCACCTGCAGGTAGCCGGCCAGCTGGGTCTTCATCTCGGCACCCTTGACAAAGGTCAGGTTGCAGCGAGGAATGGCCTGCTTGGCGATGGCGGCCTTGGGAATGACACCGTAGGTCTCGCACAGGGTTGCGGTGGTGTCTACATCGGCATTGGCAGCCTGAATGGAAGCCTCGTACTCCGCCAGGAAATCGGCCACGGCCTGGGGATTCTTCTGGATGAAGTCCTTGCGGGCGATGACGCAGCCCATCATCAGGCTGCTCTCGTCACCGGCGATCTTGTCCCACTCCTCGGTCATATTCAGCACCACCTGCGCGGGGGTCTTGTTGGCAGACTTCATCTGCACCATGCAAGCGGTGACCTTGGGTTCGGGTACCATCGCCACCTTGGCCTCGCCGGTGACCAGTGCAGCCACCAGTGCGTCGTTATCGTCCACGAACTTGATGGTCACATCGGTGTCGGGGTTCAGGCCATTCTTCTCCAGCACATACTTCAGGATGTACTCGGGGTTTGCGCCCTGACCGGAGGTATAGATGGTCTTGCCCTTCAGGTCGGCAACGGATGTAATGCTTTCGCCGTTGCTCATCATGTACAGCACGCCCAGTGTGTTGACAGCCAGCACCTGCACGTTGCCTTCGGTCTTTTTATACAAGGTAGAAGCCAGATTGGTGGGGACGGCTGCGATATCGGCAGTGCCCTTGGTCACGGCAGCAACGGCCTCGGTGGGGTCGCTGACCAGATTAAAGGTATAGTCGCACTTGGTTTCGCCCTTGGCATCGGATTCCATCAGGTGTACCAGACCCACGCCGGTGGGGCCGGCGATGCCGGTCACGTTTACTGCGGCCTTGGCGGTCTCGCCGCCCTGTTCGCCGCCCTGCTCGGTTCCGCCCTGAGAATTGCAAGCGCACAGGCTCATCACCATCATCACTGCCAGCAGCAGTGCCATCAACTTTTTCATCTTACAGTTCCTCCTGATTGATAATTTGAATCGTTTTCCCTGCGCGCCGGATCTTGCCCTGCGCGGTCAGGGTATCCAAACAACGGTATAGGCTGGATCGTCCCATGTCCAGACATTCTGCCAAGCCGGTCATACCGCCGGGCAGGCGCACCGTGCCCGTGCCGTCGGCGTGTTCCAGCAGATAATGCCACAGTTTTCCGTCGGTCTGTCCTGCCGTCAGGGTGGACAGACGCCGGTTGAGAAAGCGGATGCGGTCGGACAGAAAACGCACGTAGTTTTCTGCCACACGGGGCACCGCCGCCATCCAAGCGGACACCGCCTCTTGGGGGATGAGCAGTACCCGGCACGCGGTGGCCGCCACCACGGTGGAGGGATATTCCTCGCCGCTGCCAAAGAGGGCCGCCACACCGAACACATCGCCGGCGTGCAGGTCGTTCATGACCACCTTGCCGTGCAGCACGCGCAGCGTACCGCCCAACACCAATGCCAGCGCAGGTCGGGCACAGGCCGCGTCATAGACCACCTGTCCTTTTGTATAGGCACATTCTTCACACTGCGCTGCCTGCCAGCAGCGGTCTTTTTCCGCCTCGGTCAGACCTTGCAGCAAAAACAATGCATTTCTCAAGTCCTTTCCCACACTGTCACCTCAATTCTGTTCCATTTGGGACACTTTTGCATTTATTATATCATAGTTCCTTAAAAAATCAAGACATATGCGCACATTTTCCGCAAACGGTCGCAGTTTGGCTATTTTTGCCGATTTCCCTTGCATTGACCCGCAAGTATGGTACAATAAAGATAACATCGATCGCGTTTCCCGAATCCAGACTGACACAGAAAGGATTGAACGGATATGAGTATTGCCAACACCATCTCGTTGCTGGGCGGTCTGGCCTTTTTCCTCTTTGGTATGACGCTGCTGGGCGAAGGCCTCAAGCGTATGGCCGGCGGCAAGCTGGAAATGATCCTTGCCAAGCTGACCTCCACCACCTTCCGCGGTGTGCTGCTGGGCACCTTTGTCACGGCTGTCATCCAGTCTTCCTCTGCCACCACGGTCATGGTGGTAGGCTTCGTCAACTCCGGCATTATGCACCTGCGCAACGCCGTGGGCATTATTATGGGCGCCAACATCGGCACCACCGCCACCGGCTGGATTCTGGTACTGGCCGGCGTTGAGGACGGCGGCATTTCTTCCGCCACCATGTTTTCGCTGGTGGCCTTTATCGGCATCATCCTGTATTTCTTCTGCCGCAAGCCCACCCAGAAGAATCTGGGCATGGTCATGCTGGCCTTTGCCGTGCTGATGAGCGGTATGCAGACCATGAGCGGTGCGATGGCACCCCTGAAAACCAGTCCCGTTTTCCTGCACTTTATCTCTGCCGTGTCCAATCCCCTGCTGGCAATGCTGGTGGGCATCGCCGTCACCGCCGTCATCCAGAGCTGCTCGGCCTCCATCGGTATTTTGCAGGCCCTGTCGGTCACCGGCGTGATTTCTTATGAAGTGGCGCTGCCCATGGTCATCGGTATGTGCATCGGCGCTTGCGCCCCCGTTCTGCTGTCTGCCATCGGTGCCAAGGTCAACGGCAAGCGCGCCGCTTTCGTGTATCTGTTGTTCAATCTCAGCGGCGCGGCAATCCTGATGATCCCCTTCTATCTGGTTCACGGGCTGATCGGCTTGGGCTTTATGTCCACCACCGCCACCAGCATGGGCATCGCCATTCTAAACACCGTGTTCAAGGTATGTGCCACCCTGCTGCTGATGCCCTTTGCCGGATTGCTGCAAAAGGCCGTCACTCTGCTCTTCCCGGACAAGCCGGACGAGGACGGCGAGCTGGAGGAAGAGATCATTCTGGACGAGCGCCTGCTGGCGCATCCCACCCTGGCGCTGGAGCAGACCGAACGCGCGTTGCTGCAGATGGCTACGGCTTCCTTCAAGAACCTGCAGCGCGCCACCGAACTGTTTGGCAAGTTCAACCCCGAAAAATTTGACAAGATCATCTCCCGCGAAGAACGGGTCGACCGGTTCGAGGACCGGTTGGGCGCTTATCTGGTCCGCATCCACATGCAACCCCTTTCCGATCAGGAGACCGGCCTGTCCGCTAAATATCTCACCTGCCTCAGCAACATCGAGCGCATCTCCGACCACGCCGTCAATCTGGCAGAACTGGCACAGGATCTGGCAGACAAGCAGATCGCCTTCTCCCCGCAGGCTATGCAGGAGCTGCAGGTCTGTATGGATGCCGTCCACGAGATCATCGAACTGACCAACGCCGCCCTGCGGCAAAACGATCTGGCCTGCGCCCGCACCGTAGAGCCGCTGGAAGAGACCATCGACCGGTTGACCAAGGCGCTGAAGGACAACCACATCCAGCGCCTGCAGGCCGGCCAGTGCACCTTGGCCTTGGGCTTTATCTACAACGATGCCATCAACAATTTCGAGCGTATCTCCGACCACTGCTCCAATATCGCCGTGGCGGTGCTGGAGGCCAACGATGCCCATCTGCTGCCACACGCCTATCTGCACGCGCTGGAGGAGACCGGCGAAGCCGGCTATCGCAGCCAGCTGGCCGTCTATCAGGAGAAATATCTCTCTCCCCTCACCCCCACCGAAGTGTAACCGCAA
>JAFYMZ010000149.1 GCA_017548175.1 Clostridia bacterium
CTGGCTGACCTCATTTCTGACGAGGAGCTGAACGAGGACTACATCATCCCCGCCGCTTTCGATCCCCGTGTGGGCCCTGCTGTGGCTGCTGCTGTGGCTGAGGCTGCCCGCAAGACCGGCGTGGCACGCATCTAAGAAAAGAATACAAGAGGCACGGCAGCCACCGCTGCTGTGCCTCTTATTGCATAGTGCGGCGTTATATGATACGATAGGAGAAAAGAAATATCGCAATGCGGCGTTTCACGGAGGAGAAAAATGGTTGATTACGGCTTAAAAAATCGCGTTGCTATCATTACCGGCGCAAATAACCCGCAGGGTATCGGTGCAGCTACGGCTCTTGCCTTTGCCCGTGAAGGGGCAAAAGTGGTTCTGGTATATAAGCGCTTGCCGCGGACTTTTGATGAGCAGAAAACGGCAAAAAACGGCGTCGACAGATATTTCAAAGCAAACGCAGGCGACGCTGAAGCGGTAGTTGAGAAACTCCGTGCGATTCATGCCGATTACCTTGTTTTGGAAAGCAATATTTCCGACGAAGCTGCTGTGAAAGAGATCTATGCGGCGGTATTGCAGAGATACGGGAGAGTGGATATCCTGATCAATAACGCGGCAGATGGCGACATGGAGGGAATCGACACCATTGAGACAATTACGCAAAGCGTCATTGACGATACCTTTGCGGTCAATGTGCGCGGCAGTATTCTCATGACCCGTGAACTGATCCGCCACCGCGGTGATTATGGCAGAATCATCCATCTTTCCACAGATGCTGCGCAGGTCTTTGCCGGTCAGATCACCTACGGTGCGAGCAAGGCGACGTTGGAAGCGCTGACCCGCAATATTGCGCTGGAAGTGGCACAATACGGCATTACGGTCAATTGTGTTGCACCCGGCCCTACCCAGACGGGATGGATCGATGAAGCGCTGGAAAAAGCCGTCATTCCGCTGATCCCCATGGGGCGTCTTCTGCAGCCGGAAGATATTGCCGAAACGATTTTATTTTTGGCAAGCGAGCAGGCCGGCATGATCACTGGACAAGTCATCAAGGTCTCCGGCGGCAAAGCACTTTGATCTCGAAAAATCTGATAAACAAATAAGAACCCGCTCTGCGCTTTTGTGCAGAGCGGGCTCTTATTTGTTTTTACGTGCGCAATCAAGCATTGCAGGTCTTTTCAATCAACTTTTTGTAGAAGAGTACGCACTGACCGATATTCTCGATGGCGATGTGCTCGTTTTTATTGTGGATGGAGGCAAACTGCGCCTTGTTCAGGTCGATGGGCGCAAAGCGGAGGATGGAGTCTGCAACCTCGGAGAAACGCCGTGCATCGGTGCCGGCCGTCAGCAGGAAGGGGGCCACGATAACATCGGGGAAATTCTCGTGCAGTACCGATTCCAGCAGGCGGAAAGGCTCCGCGTTGAAGTCGGTGGGACGGCAATAGTCACGCTCCACTTCTTCAATTTCTACACCGTATTTCTTGCCGATCTGACGGATTTTCTCCAAACCGGCATAGAGATCATCTTCCCGCACGCAGCGTAGCGACAGATTGGCCTGTGCCGTCTTGGCGCGGAATGCAGGCTGATCGGCATCGCCGGCAAAGACGGTGGTGAAGGTGCAGGCGGTAGAGAGCATGGCCTTCGTCTGAGGAATGCCCAGCATGATCTTTTTGATGATGGGAGAGAAGAGTGTGAGATTGCCGAACAGTACGTTCAGCGGGAAGCTCATATAAGGGGCGTGACGCTCAAAGGTAGCGCGCACTTCCGGATGGAACTGGCCGCGATAGATCTTCGTGCGATTGACTTCACTGATGAAATCGGCCATGCGGCCCACCATACTGTCGTCGTTGGGCGTGAGGCCTGTGTGCCCCACATCGTTCTGCTTGGCGCTGCAGCGGAAATGATGGCGGCTCTTTTCGTGGACTGCCACCATCGCGCTTTTGGCGCTGACTCCGGGGATCATTCCGCTGGTAATGGCACCGCCCTCGTCCACGACCATGTCAAAGCGGATGCCTTTCTCGCGGAAATATTCCACTGCCAGCACCATGCCGTCACCGCCGACTTCCTCGTTGTGGGAAGAGCCGATATAGAGATTGATACCGGGGAAGGAATAGCCGCCAGCCAACAGTTCTTCGGCCGCCTGCAGCTGGGCAAAGAGGGGCGTTTTGGTGTCAATGGTGCCGCGGCCAAAGAGATAGCCGTCTTTTTCCACCGCATCAAAAGGATCACTTTCCCAACCATCACCGCCGTCAACTACATCGTGGTGGGACATGAGGAGGATGTTTTTGTTGGCATTCTCGCCGCGGAGAATGTAGAAGAAACAGCCGTCACCAAAAGTAAGGCGTTCCGCCTTGGTGTGCAAAAGGGGAAACGATCCGGCGACAACTTCATAGAACCGCTGATATTCTGCGGCGTTTTCAGCCGTTTTGGTCCAAACTGTCTTGCAGTCCACCATACGCTTGAGTGTGGCGGCATAGGCGGCATTCTGCGCAGAGCTTGCGTTGCAGCGTGCCGATTCGGGAAGAAGTGTGCGCTTTTTCACTGGCGGCGCTCCTTTCCGGCGTGTTCTTCAATGTAGGCGGTGACTTTTTTGTCGTTGTAGAACAGGAAGAAAACAAGGGACAGCAGGCTGAAACCACCGGCGAATACACCGGTAAGCTTCACGCCCAAAACACCCACCGATTCACCCGCCGCAGCGCCGATGGCCAGCACGCTGGAAACCACCACCATGGCCACAGAATTGGCGATCTTTTCAATAAAGGTCTTGGTGGCCGAGAAGAAGCCCTCCCGGTTCACGCC
>JAFYMZ010000150.1 GCA_017548175.1 Clostridia bacterium
GACGCACTTGGCCAGATATTCACCCTTATTACCGACCAGCTTCTTGACTTCGCCTTCCAGCTCGACGCTCTTGATCACGTCGCTGGCGCGCTCGGCACCAAACTTGGCAGCCTGCTGGGTCATACGGGCGATCAGGGAGGGGCCGGGCTCGCCGTCCACCATACCGCCGGGATAGTTCTCAATCTCGTCGGTGATGGCGATCTGGCCGCCGTCCTGACCCTTTTCCAGGATCAGGGTAGACAGGCGGGCACGGCCGGCATAAAGACCGGCTGCCAGGCCTGCGGGGCCTGCACCCAGAATAATAACATCGTAAATTTTGCTCATGATGTTTACTCCTTTATATCGGGAACGACCCGGCAGCCCAAAAAAGGGCGGCCGGGACTGTTCCAAGGATGTTGTTTTGACGCCCTTTCGGGCATAATTTTACAGTTCGAAAATGGTCTGATCCTCGACCTCGGTGGTCAGGGCTTCCAGAGCTCTGTTGACCAGCTTGGTACGGATTGCCTTTTCTTCCTCCAAAGTCAGAGCGGGGTTGCCCAGAGGATGGGGGATTGCGATGGTGGGAACGATTCTGTTCGCACCAACCGTCATGGAGATGGGAGTAACGGTACACATGTGAACAACAGGGATACCGGCTCTTTCGATCTCTTTAACCATCGTTGCACCGCAACGAGTACAGGTGCCTCAGGTCGAGGTCATGATAACGGCGTCTACGCCGGCAGCCAGCAGCTTCTGTGCGTATTCAGCAGCGAAGCCCTTGGCGGAGGCGACAGCGGTACCGTTACCAACGGTGGTGTAGAAGAAATCATGCAGCTTGCCGATCTTGCCGGCCTTCTCCATCTCGCGCAGCACGTCAACGGGCAGAACGCGGTTGGGATCCTGGTTGGCATAGACGGGGTCGTAACCGCCGTGAGCGGTCTCGTGGCTCTCGCTGGTCAGCACATCAAACTCAGCGATGTTGTACTCACCGTAGTGAGAAGCAGAGGAGGACTCGATGTGGTCGGGGTTGCCCTTGGGAACGATACCGCCGGAGGTGCACAGGGCGATGGTTGCCTTGCTCAGATCCTTGATGGCGGGGTTGGGAGCAACACGGTCGAAGGAGGGCATGGGATACTCGGTGGTGAAGGGCATATCAGCCAGCTTCTTGATCATCATATCCACAGCACGCTTTGCGCCGCGCTCTTTCTCGAAGAAGTTGACGCGGACGCCGGTGTTCATATAGCCGTCTTCCACGGAAGCGCCCAGCTTCTCGCCCTTCAGCAGCTTCATAGCCAGCTTGGCCATGACGGGGGCAGCCTTACGCATGCCGGCAGCGCTGTTGGCGGTGGAAACGATCAGGACCTTGTTCTTCAGGTCTGCGCCGGGATTCTCTTCGTACATACCGGTCAGAACGGGGATGCCCAGTTCCTCCTGGACTGCAACGCAGATGTTAGCGCAAGCGTAGCCGTAACGGCCGGCGTTGAAAGCGGGACCTGCGATGAACAGATCGGGCTTCTGCTCCTTGACCCATGCCAGGATCTGAGCCTTGGCTTCCTTCTCGTTCTCAGCAAAGTAGGAGTCACCACAAACGATGGTGGCAACGATCTCTGCCTCGCCCTTCCAGGCCTGATTCAGGGCCATACCGGGGCCGACAAAGCCTTCACGCAGCTCGGGAGCAACGTGAGCCATTTCTTCGCCGCCGATGTTGGCAAAGAACTGGTTGATATAGTGTACAACACGATAACTCATTGAGTGTTTCCTCCTTCCTTTTATCTTGCGCTCAGGGTGCCGAAGCCCATTTCGTTGGTGGCACCGGTGATGACCTGGATCTCAGCCTCGATGGTGCCGTCTTCACGCAGAGAACCTGCATGGCCGCCGGCGATAACATCGACATAGTCCAGCATACCGATGACCTTATCCATCTTGGGCAGGATGATCACTTCGTTGGCGTTACCACCGGTGACCACTGCATCTGCCAGAGGATCGGCATCAGCCAGAGACTGGCTCTTACCGTCCTGACCGGCGTATTCGTCGGTGATGATGACGGTCTTGACGCCCTGCTTCTCGATCTTGGTGCAGTTCATGATCAGGTCGGTGTCGGGGTTGCCGAAGCCTTCCTGAGAGATGATAGCGCCATCCAGATCCAGCAGGCGGCACAGCTTAGCGGTCCAGTCGGAGGAGCGCTGCTTGTCAGCCAGATAGACGTTTTCGTTGGTGATGATGTTGCAGACGTAGTTCAGGGTCTTGCCGTGCTGTGCGAACAGTTCTGCCACCACGGGGTTGTTCTGATGGTGGTAAGTGGTGTTCTTGTCACAGGCGGATCCGCAGTTACCGCTGAGGAGGGCACCGTCCGTGGTCTCAGTGGGATTCAGGATGGTGGTCAGGGTGCGCTTTGCGTCGACGCCGTAAACGTAGGTGTCGTGCAGCAGGCCCTGGCTCTGCAGCATGTGGACGTAAGCAACACGGGGCAGTTCGGGATACTTCTCGATGCCTTCCTTGATGCCCAGCGTCTCAAATACCTGGGTGCTGTCGGGAGTGACGTTGCGGCCGATCTCACCGACGAAAGTAGCGGCGCGCAGACCGGCGATGCGGACAGCGTGCTCGTACTCGTGCTTGTGGTTCTCGTAACCCTCAACAGGCTCAGCCACAACAACAAAGTTGTTCAGCTTGCTGAAGGGGGTATAGTCGGCGCCGGGGCCGGACATATCGATGATGCCCTCCTGGAAACCGACGATCTTACCGGCGGTAACAACAGCCATACCACGCAGAACGTGGGTCTTGCCGCTGCCGACGGTGTCGACCTTGGCGATGACGCCGGGGAACTGGCCACCGGGGCCCTCGACCTTTACGCGGGGCTCGATGACGTCCTTAACAGGGGTGATGCGAGTGCTTTCGCCGGGCTTGGCGATGTCAAAGGAGAAATCCTTGACCCATGCCTTCACATCGTCGTCTTCATACATGAAGGCTTTCACTGCATCTGCATCAACGTACAGGGTGCCGTTTTCTACTTTGCATTCCTTTGAAAACTGAATGTCCTGGATCTCAATAAATCCCAATTCCAATTTCAAAGCGAACACCTCCTTTGTCTTTATTTCAAAGTTTTACTTGCGATTGAGTTCAGCCAACGCATCAATGTGGAGTGCGCCGCACAGCAGGGTGTAATCGATGAGCTGAAAGTCCCGCAGGTGACGCTCGGCAAGGTTCCAGCCGATGGGCTTGAACTTGTCGAAGGTCTCGATACTGGACGAGATCAGCATCGCCTCGTCGTTTTCCATCTTTTTGGGCAGCCGGGAGACCACGATGGATTTATACGGGGTCTCGTTGGGCTTGACACTGCCGGCCAGCGGATGGGTATACAGGCGATGGCCCGCGTACACCAGATCCCGTACCAAAACCAGTACGTCCCGGTAACCGATGCCCTCGTGAAACTCCACCAGATACTGCTCCGGCACACAACGCTTCACCAAAGGATTGTTGGTAATGATACGATATTCCGAAATACTCTCCATCCGATGCCTCCGCATGTAGTGTTGCCTGTCAAAGATAAAAAAAACAGAGCGTGCGCAGAAAAAACCCGCCACCACTCTGTTTCATAACCTGAGAGATTCCCCGCTTTGCGGGTTGCTCCTTCGGTGCTTACGCTCTTCAGAGGCTTGTCCATTTCCGGTTTGTTTGCCTGAGATATTCATACAGGAGATGGTCGTTCTCCTGCACTTATTCCTTCGGCCCTGCCTGATGCAGATTTCCCGGAAATTTCATCCAATGCTATAAGATTGTTCGCCCGAAGGCACAGAATCTGCCATTGACGGGATTCTAATTTTATTTTACCTCTTTCATTGAAAAGCACAAGTAAAAATTATCAATTATAGATATTTTCTATGCGAAAATTTCCTCAATTATTCGGCATATTCCGCGGCCAGAACGGCCACCGCCTCCACCGCCCGATCGATCTCTTCGGGGCGGGTTTTGTGGCCCGGTACAAAGCGCACCGTGCCTTGGGGATAAGTGCCCAGCGTTTTGTGTGCGCTGGGTGCGCAGTGCAGGCCGCAGCGGGTCATAATGCCCCAGCGGTCTTCCAGTTCAAAAGCCACTTCCGCATTGTCCCGATGCAGGAAATCAATGCTCACCACGGCGGTGCGGCCCTCCAGATCGGGCTTGCCTACCACGCGGATGCCGGGGATCTTGGCGAAGCCCTCCAGCAGGCGCGCCGCGTGGGCCATTTCTGCCGCGCGGATGGCATCGATGCCCACCTGCTCCAGATAACCCAGAGATGCGTGCAGACCAAAGATGCCGGGCAGGTTTGCCGTACCGGCTTCGAACCGGTCGGGCATAAAGTTCGGCATGGTCTCCTGATGGGAAGCGCTGCCGGTGCCGCCGGCCAGCAGAGGCCGCACGAGGGGCACGAAGTCGTCCTTGATGATAAAGCCGCCGATGCCCTGCGGGCCAAGCAGACCCTTATGTCCGGCAAAGGCCAGCGCGTCGATGTTCCACCCGGTGAAGTCCACCGGGAAGATGCCGGCCGACTGGGCGGTATCCAGAATAAAGCGCACGCCGTGCTGTTTGCACAGGTCGCCCACTTCCTTGGCAGGCATCAGGGTGCCGCAGACATTGGAGGCGTGCAGCATCACCACCGCCTTGGTGTTGGGGCGGAACATTCCCTCCAGCTTGTCCAGACACAGCGTGCCGTCAGCGTTGCAGGGGATGCGTTCCAAAATAACGCCGTCTTCTTCCAGCTGCACCAGCGGGCGCATCACGGCATTGTGCTCCATGGTGGTGGTCAGCACGTGATCGCCGGGGCGCAGAAAGCCCTTCAGCAGCACATTCAGCGACGCGGTAATACCGGCGTTCAGCACCACATTTTCCGCCTTGGGGGCGTTGAACAACCGGCACAGACGCTCGCGGGTATCCAGCACCACTTCCATGGCAGAATAGGCCTCGGTATAGCCGCCGCGGGCGATGTTGATGCCGACGTGTTCAATAAAATCCGCCATGGCCTGTCCCACACCGGGGGCCTTGGGGAAGGATGTACTTCCGTTGTCCAGATAGATCCGTTCCATTGCCGAACCTCCCTTTTGGGCGCACTGCACCCATTGTCAGTACAATATATTATACACCCTTTATTTGGCAGAAAAAAGGGGGATTCCGCAGTTTATTCATATTCTTTCCGGATAGCGATCAGCCTATTCGTTTTTTCAATAATGTACCGGGCTATTGCACAAACCGCATAGTTTCCATACATTAGAATTTTCAGTTTAACAACGGCCTATTTCTTTGCTACTGTAGCATTACCAAATATTTTAATTGGAGGAAATCTCTATGAAAGAAAAGAAATGGCTGCTCCTGGGCGGAGCCGCAGTCGGTCTGGCTGCCGTGATCCTCGTCCTGCTGGGCAATCCCGCAAACATGGGCTTCTGCATCGCTTGCTTTATCCGCGACATCGCAGGTAGCCTGGGCCTGCACAAGGCCGCCGTGGTACAGTATATGCGTCCCGAGATCATCGGTCTGGTGGTCGGCGCATTCGTCATCGCACTGGCGAAGAAGGACTTCGCACCCAAGGGCGGTTCTTCCCCCGTTCTGCGCTTCCTGCTGGGCTTCGGCGTGATGGTCGGCGCTTTGATCTTCCTGGGCTGCCCCCTGCGTATGGCTCTGCGTATCGCCGGCGGTGACCTGAACGCCGTCGTCGGTCTGGGCGGCTTCATCGCAGGTATCCTGGTTGGTATCGTCTTCCTGAAGCGCGGCTTCTCTCTGGGCCGCACCCAGCGTCAGGGCAAGGTCGAAGGCGTTGCTATGACCGGCCTGAACGTTGCATTCCTGGTTGTCCTGCTGGCCTTCCCCACCCTGCTGATCTTCAGCGAAAGCGGCCCTGCCTCTCAGAAGGCTCCCATCTTCGCCGCGCTGGCTGCCGGTCTGATCGTTGGTGCCATCGCACAGCGCACCCGTCTGTGCATGGTGGGCGGTCTGCGTGACATCGTCCTGTTCAAGGATGCCACTCTGGTCATGGGCTTCATCGCCGTCATCGTCGTCGCACTGGTCGGCAACATCGCTATGGGCAAGTTCGCTCTGGGCTTCACCGGCCAGCCTGTTGCACACACCGAGCATCTGTGGAACTTCCTGGGCATGACCGTTGTCGGTCTGGGCAGCATCCTGCTGGGCGGCTGCCCCCTGCGTCAGCTGATCCTCACCGGCGAAGGCAACTCTGACTCTGCCGTCGCCGTTCTGGGTATGGCTGTGGGCGCTGCATTCTGCCACAACTTCGGTCTGGCTTCTTCCGGCGCCGGCACCACCCCCGCCGGCCGCGTTGCCTGCATCATCGTGCTGGTGGCTATGCTGGTCATCGCCTTCTTCAACACCAAAAAGGCTGACGCCTAAGTCTTCGAAAAGGAGTACATATTATGGCTAAAATCACCGTTGACGCACGCGGCCTGTCCTGCCCCCAGCCCGTCCTGATGACCATGCAGGCGCTGAAGAAGGACGCCGAATGCTATGAGATCCTGGTTGACAACCAGACCGCTCTGGGTAACGTTTCCCGCTTTGTGAAGAACGCCGGCAAGACCTGCGAAGTTTCCGAGGCGGACGGCGATTACATCATCTCCGTAAAATAATGAACCAGTACATTGCGACCTTCTTCACCCACTTCGGTGCCGTGCGGTTTTCCCGCGCGCTGAAGGAACAGGGCATCGACTGCAAGGTGATGCCCGTCCCCCGCAAGGTCAGTTCTTCCTGCGGCAGTTGTGTGCGATTCACCGCCGCCGAGGAAACGCCGTTCCGCACCGAGGATGTGGAGGGCATGTATCTGGCCGAGGGCGAGGGTTACACCCAGCTGTATTCTTCGTTATAACAAGCAAAAGATCCTGCAGGCGATGCCTGCAGGATCTTTTTTCTTTTCGTTATTTCTTTTGGTAATAGTTCTTTGCAAAGTCGTAGAACACCTGCGCGATGGGCGACAGGATGTTGTTGCGGTGGCGCACCATATACAGTTTGCGGCGCATGGTCACGTTGTCAAAATCAAAGGCCAGCAGCCGCTTGAACTGCACGTAATCTTCGCAGGCACTGCGGGAAAGGATCGCCACGCCCAGACCCTCGCTGACCATCTTTTTGATGCTCTCGGTGGAGCGCACCTCTACCGCGATCTGCAAGGATGCAGGGTCGACGCCCATC
>JAFYMZ010000151.1 GCA_017548175.1 Clostridia bacterium
AAACTGCGCCACATTGTCGGCATCTTGGACGGGATCGTTGTAGTGCGCATTGCCCACGAAGTTCAGGCCGGCCATAGCAAGGCCGCGGTCATTGAGCGCATCAAAGTACAGGGGGTAATTCTCCAACACCAGTGCCATACCCAAGATGGCGTGGTGGGTCTCCAGCGTGGGGAGATGGCGGAAGGGCAGCGGGAAACGGCGCGGTGTCAGGGTCACACATTCTCCGTAGGTCATGGTATGGTCCAGCGTCCGGCCGAAGTAAAAATCAGCGGTCCGGTAGGTAACGGCAGTGCACATAGTGGCCTCCTTATAAAATAGATGGATACCGTTAGTGTTGCACGCGGGCAGCGCGTTATGCTTGCGGTTTTTGTCGAAAGCGGTTGCCTTTTGCGAGAAACACATTATAATAATATAATAAAAAGCAAAGTGGGGTGTAGGGAATGAAGGCGTATGGACGCAAGGCGCGTGTGCTGCTGTTATTGTGTCTGCTGCTGGCAGCATTGGCGCTGCCTGCCTTTGCGGTGAGCCAACGGATCGTATTGGTGGGTGCGCAGGAAACTTACACCTTGGGAGAAACCTTGCAGCTGCAGGCGCGGCTGGTGCCCGACCAAGACGCGGTGCAGTGGGTATGGTATTGCCGTATGCCCGGTGCGGAGGAGGAAATCGCAGTGGGTCAGGACGGAAAACTGATGATGGATTTGACGGCGGCGCATCACGGCGCGGTGCTGCGGCCGATGGCCACATTGGCAGACGGCACCGTAGTAGCCGGGCCGGAAAAGACGCTGACGGTGGAGGTCTGGTATACCGGACTGGAACTGGAGGCGGCACCCGAAAAGACGGCGTATCGGCCCGGGGAGACCTTTGCTTCTGCCGGCGTGCAAGTATTTGCGCTGCGTGGCGACGGAAGCCGGGAGGACGTGACCGACCGGTGCAGCTTTTCTCCGGAGACGATGGAGTTGGGTGTGACAGAGGTGCTGGCGGTCTGCAAATTGCGGCAGCAGAACGGCGAACTCGGCGATTTTGGCTGCAGCATTCCCGTAACGGTAACGGCACCGACATCCAAACCGGATAAGCCGGACAAACCTGTAGAACCGGACAAGCCTGTGGAGCCGGACAAGCCTGCGGAACCGGATAAGCCGGATGATACAAAGCAGCCGGATGATGGAGGAGACTCTGATAAAACCGAAGAAACGCCGAACTGGTCGGGAAAATGCAAGACCGAAGGCGTGGTATGGCTGTGCATCGGTGCGGTGGCAGTGGCAGGTGTGGCGCTGATCGGGATATACCTGTGGCGCAAGGCGGGGAAAGAAACGGAAAAGAAGGACGACGCGCCTTGACGGAGATTTGACAAAGTGCTATGATATCAAGTGGGCGGTGGCGCAGGCTGCTGCCCGCTTATTGTTTGTTTTGGAGGTAGAGATGAAACAGAGACTGAAACTGCTGTTGGATCTGTTCTGGGCCTTTGCGCGCGTGGGTGCATTGACCTTTGGCGGCGGCTATGCCATGCTGCCCATCATCCAGCGTGAAGTGGCAGAAAAACGGGACTGGGCCACCGAGGAAGAACTGATGGATTACTATGCCATCGGCCAGTGTACGCCCGGTGTCATCGCGGTGAATACTGCTACCTTTGTGGGTAAAAAAGTGGCCGGTGCGCTGGGCGGCGCGGTAGCCACCGTCGGTGTGGTGTTTCCCAGCATGATCATCATCACGCTGATCGCAACGCTGGTCAGTAATTTTGCCGATCTGGCGGTGGTGAAGAATGCCTTCGCCGGCGTGCGCGTTTGCGTGTGCGTGCTCATCCTCAACGCCGTGGTCAAACTGTGGAAGAAGGCCGTGGTAGATCGGGTGACGCTGGGCATTTTCGTGGTCGTGGTGGCAGGCAGTCTGCTGCTGGATCTGTCTCCCGTGGTGTTCGTGGTGCTGGCCGGTGTGGCCGGTGCGGTACTGGGTGACCTGAGGAGGAAACAGAAATGATCTATCTTCATTTGTTTTTTGAGTTTTTCAAGACCGGCCTGTTTTCGGTGGGCGGCGGTATGGCTACCATCCCCTTCCTCAGCCGTATGGCAGAGACCACCGGCTGGTTCACGCAGGCGCAGCTTGCCGATATGGTGGCAGTGGCAGAGTCCACTCCCGGCCCCATCGGCGTGAATATGGCCAGTTACGTGGGTTATACCACGGCCGGCATCCCCGGTGTCATTGTGGCGACCCTGGGCCTCATCACCCCGTGCTATCTGGTGATTTTGATCGTGGCACACTTCCTGCAGAAATTCCGCAGGAGCCCGCTGGTGGACAAGGTGTTCTACGGCCTGCGTCCGGCCTCTACCGGCCTGATCGCCGTGGCCGGCTGGTCGGTGGTGTGCATGGCGCTGGTGAATACCGCGGCATATGAACTCAGCGGCAGCATTGCTGACCTGCTGAACTGGAAGGGCCTGATCCTGGCCGCGCTGGTGTGGCTGGGCACCAACCTGTGGAAGAAGGGCAAAAGCCTGCACCCCGTGGCGTGGATCGCCCTGTCCGCGGTGGTGGGCATCGTCTTCAAGTTCGCGGGCGCGTAAAACAGAATGACAGAAACCGGAGCGGCGCTGCTGCTCCGGTTTTTTGCATCAAATTTGCGGCAAATGAGAAAACTATTGCCTTTTTTGGAAAGAATATGATAATATAAATATGTATGCTTTGATTTTGCAAGGACAAGAGGCGTTACTATGATCAAAATCTCAAATCTGAGTAAAACTTATCAAACCAAAAACCGCATCCTGCACAAGGCCATCAAGGAGCTGGATCTGGACCTGCCCGACAAGGGTCTGGTGTTCGTGCTGGGCAAGAGCGGCAGCGGCAAATCCACCCTGCTGAACCTGATCGGCGGCTTGGATTATCCCACCGGCGGCAGCATTCTGGTAGAAGGCAACCCCGTTTCTGCCATGACGCCGCGGCAGTATGTGGATTACCGCAACGATTATATCGGCTTTATCTTTCAGGATCATCACCTGATCGATGACCTGACCATCTATGACAA
The DNA here is from genome assembly GCA_017548175.1 of Clostridia bacterium. The sequence goes on from JAFYMZ010000151.1 coordinate 3,014, forward strand.
CATCAAGCTGGTGCTGGATCTGCAGAACCGCAACGAGCCGATGCTGATCCATCAGTCGCTGGAAAAGGTGGGTCTGGCCGGTTATGAGTACCGCTACCCCGCGGAGCTCAGCGGCGGCGAGCGCCAGCGCGTGGCCATCGCCCGCGCCATTGCCAAGGAACCCCGCATCATTCTGGCGGACGAGCCTACCGGCAATCTGGACGGCAAGAATGCCGCGCAGGTCATGGACATCCTGCGTGGTCTGGCAGAAAACTGCCTGATCCTCATCGTGTCCCACAACGTGCCCGAGGTATATGCCAACGCCCATCGCATCATTGAGCTGGAGGACGGCCGCATCATCGGCGACCTGACCCGCAACCCCGACTATCCCGAGGGCGTGCGCGTGGAGGGCGATGCGCTGGTGTGCCCCGGTGACCGCCATGTGACGGACGAGGACGCTGCCTGCATCAACGCGCAGCTGAACGGCGGCAAGGCCAAGCGCTTTGTCCTGCGCAAGGACCGCTTTGTGGAGACCACCGAAACGCCGGAGCAGGGCGAGCAGGCCCCCATCTATCGCTATCGCCTGCGCTTTGACCGCGTTATGAGCCTGAGCCGCGCCTTCCTGCGCACCAAGGTCAAGCGCATTCTGGGTTCGGCGGCCACCGTATCGTTTATTATGGTCATTCTGCTGCTGGCGCAGACCTTCATTCACTTTGACAGCAACCGCATTCTGCGGGAGGAAATGGAAAAAGCCGGACAGAAGACCATCATTCTGGACAAGCAGATCTCGCTGGACGGCGTGCAGAAGAACGCCCGTATCTATCACGTGCCGGTAAGCAGCACCGATGAACAGGCCTTCCGCGATGCCGGCTTCAAGAAAGAGATCTACCCCATCCTCAGCCTGACGGTGCCCATCAACACCTACCGCAACGGCGCCGGCATCAAGACCTCGTACTTCACCCAGAGCGTGGTGCTGAACGAGACCATGGGTACCATGATCGTGGACGAGGAATTTTTGGACGAGCAGTTTGACGGCTGGGCATATCTGGCCAAGCAGCGCAATTTTGACCCCCTCGGCGTGCTGATCACCGACTTTACCGCCGACGTCATTCTGATGACCCACAAGGACTATAAGGGCAAGACCTATAAAGACCTGTTGGGCAGTTATTCCATGGCCGGCTGGGGCACGGAGCAGGTGTATATCAACGGCGTCATTGACACCGGCTATGCCACCCGTTATGCCGACCTGATCGACCGCATCATTGCCGAAAAGATCACCGACCCTGCCGCTCTGTACAACGACGGCGCGTTTCAGGAACTGTCTGCCGAGATCTACGGCCCCTTGAGTTATTCCTATACCTTCAACGAGAACTACATCGCGGACAGCATCGCAAACCGCGAGTCCAGCTTCTACTGGAGCCATAAACTGGCCTTCAGCGGCGGCAAGGATCATAACACCAGTACCGCGTATGTGTCCTATGATGCTGCCAAGGGTCTGAAGAACGGTCAGGTCTCCATGAGCTACCGGATGTACAACGAGATCTTCGGCACCAATTATAACGACGGCAATCTGGGCACCTTTACCCCCAAGACGGTGACTATGAGCCAGTACGGCTATTACGACACCGAAAATAAAGATGCCATGTTCAAGACCGAAGTGACCATTGTGTCGCTGCACAACGGTGGTACGATGTTCGTGTCTGCCGATGTGCGCGATTTGTTCGCACAGAATCATATTCGCCAGACCGGTTTGTTCCTCAACGGCATCGATGCCATCTCCAACGTGCTGGATGTGGCATCTGACCGCAACTTTACGCAGGAGAGCCTGACGGTAGAGGGTATCCTCACCATGACCCGTGCGGTCAAGGTGTTCAGCGCTATTTTCTCGCTGATCAACATCGGCCTGTGCATCGCCGTGGTGCTGGTGTTCGTGGCCTTTGCCACCAAGATGATCCGTGACAAACTGCACGAGATCGGCATTATGAAAGCCTTGGGTACCAGCACGGGTACCATCTGCTGGATCTTTGGCTTGCAGATCGCGCTGGTGGCGCTGTTCACCTGCCTGATCTCCACGGTGGGTTATTACGCCCTCATCGACATTGCCAACACCATTTTGGTAGAGTCCATGAAGGAACTGGTGCCCAGCCAGTTGGTGCTGGAAATGCGGTTCCTGGCCTTTGATTCGAACGTGCTGCTGCGCAACTACGGCCTTATCGCCGCGTTGTCTGTGGTGTCGCTGTTTACGCCTCTGCGCCGCATCAGCAAGGTGCAGCCGGTGCAGATCATCAAGGCTCACGAATAAAAAATGCAATTGCATCAGAAAGCCGGCCTGTGTTTATGCAGGCCGGCTTTTGTGTTGGACTCCCTCAGTCAGCCTGACGGCTGCCAGCTCCCTCGGAGAGGGAGCCTGAACTTGCCTCCCTCTTTGAGGGAGGGGGACCACCGCAGGTGGTGGAGGGAGTGCATCTGTTATGTAGGGAACGGGCTTGCCCGTTCCGTTACGGTGGAGTATGTATGGTGTGCCTGCGGCACAAAAATAGGCCAGGCGTCTGCAATAGGCTTCCGGTGCTGCGCCCGGACCTGCGGTACTTTTGTGCGGCAAAAGTACCCAAAACCACCGGGAGGGAAAGACCCCGGAAGTGCGACAGGCCCTCCCGGACCCTGCCTGTCGCGCCTGTCATTTTCTTCGCGGTGACACCACAAGCCGCGTGCAGGTGCGGTTCCGCCGCTTTGCGTCGGTGTCAATGCGCGTTCGACAAAGCAGGACGAAGCCGAGGGTGGCTTCACCAATTTTCCGTGAGCGGAACGCCTAAG
>JAFYMZ010000020.1 GCA_017548175.1 Clostridia bacterium
GTGTTTGGTCTGCTGGGTGCCATTGTGGGTCAGATCGGTGACCTGTCCCTGTCCGTCATCAAGCGTGAGGTAGGCATCAAGGATTATGGCAAACTGTTCCCCGGCCACGGCGGCGTGTGGGACCGTTTTGATAGTATCCTGTTTGCCGCACCGCTGTTTGAACTGATTTATCTCCATATTTTGCCGAGACTGTAAAGAGGACTTGCTTTACAAGAAAAACGGTGCATGGAACCGCTTTGTAAGGAGTAAATATGAAACGAATCGCTTTGGTGGGTGCAACCGGCTCCATTGGTCGGCAGACCCTGCAGGTGGCACGGGAGCGTGGCTATCAGGTGGTAGCGCTGGCTGCCGGCCGTGATAAAGAACAACTGAAGCAGCAGATCATGGACTTCCGTCCCGAGGCTGCGGCGCTCTTTGATGAAGAGGCCGGCCGCGCGTTGGCACAGGAACTGGCCGGCTGCGGCACCGAGATCTTTTGGGGCGCCGAGGGCGTCTGCCGTGTGGCGGCTTGGGAGAGTGCCAATATGACGGTGAATGCCGCCGTGGGCATTGCGGGTCTGCGTCCCACGCTGGCAGCACTGGAAGCCGGCAAGACGCTGGCTTTGGCCAACAAGGAATCGTTGGTTTGCGCCGGCGAGATCGTGATGGCCTTGGCCAAGGAAAAGGGCGTAGAGATCCTGCCGGTAGACTCCGAGCATTCCGCCATCTTCCAGAGCATTCAGGGCAGCAAATTGCAGGAGATCGAGCGACTGATCCTGACGGCATCGGGCGGCCCGTTCTTTGGCAAGCGTGCCGAAGAGATCGCCCATATGACTGCGGCGGATGCGCTGAAGCATCCCACTTGGAGCATGGGCGCGAAAATCACCGTGGATTCTGCAACGATGATGAATAAAGGCTTCGAGATGATCGAAGCCATGCATTTGTTCGGCGTACAGCCGGAACAGATCGATGTGGTAGTGCATCGGGAAAGCATTGTGCATTCCTTGGCCGAGTTCCGCGACGGCAGCGTGCTGGCGCAGCTTTCACCGCCCGATATGTGTCTGCCCATCCAGTATGCGGTGGATTATCCGGACCGCTATTACGCACCCCGGAAACGGCTGGATCTGGCCGCACTGGCGAAAATGACATTCTTTGCGCCCGATGAGGAGACCTTCCGCAGCATTGGGCTGTGCCGTCGTGCTATGGAGCAGGGCGGCACGTTGGGTGTGGCCATCAACGGCGCCAATGAAGTGGCGGTAGCCGCATTCCTGCAGGGTGAGATCACCTTTGGCCAGATCTATCCCTTGGTGTCCCGTGCTGCAGAGGAGACCCCTTTTGTGCAGCATCCCGATATTGATACGATTTTTGAAACCGACCGCTTGGCGCGCCAACGTGCCCGGGCATTGATGAAAGGATAATTCATGAGCTATATTTTGGCGATTCTTGTATTTGGCCTGCTGATCTTTGTGCATGAACTGGGCCATTTTGTGGTAGCGAAGCTCAGCGGCATCGCTGTGCTGCAGTTTACCATCGGCTTTGGCCCGGCAATTTGGAAAAAGAACATCGGTGGCACCGTGTATGCACTGCGTGCACTGCCTTTGGGCGGCGCCGTGATGATGCAGGGCGAAGGCGAGGATGAGACCGAAGTGCTGCTGACCGGCAAAACTGCCGAGGCCGAGGCAGGGGAGGAGACCCCTGCGCCGAAGGGAATTTCTTTTATGGAGGCCTCGCTGCTGAAGCGTTTTCTGGTGACCATTGCCGGCGCGAGCATGAACTTGATCGCCGGTGTGCTGATCCTGTTCATTTTGATGGTGCCTGCCACGCAGCGCATTGATCCGACACTGGATTCCTTTATGGACGGATTTGCTTATAGCGGTGAAAACGGATTCCAGGTGGGCGATAAACTGGTGAAGATCAATGATTTTGTCATCTTTACCAGCAGCGATGTCAGCACCGCATTGGGACTGGGTGCCGGTGAACCCTTTGACTTTGTCATCGAGCGTGACGGCAAGCGTATCCGATTGGAGAATATGCCGCTGGAGCCCAAGATCTATCACGCCGAAAGCGATAGTTATAAGTACGGCTTTAACTTTGCCGTGGTGGAAATGGACCTGTGGGATAAGGTGACCTATTCCGGTAAGACTGCAATGACGTATCTGCAGTCGGCTTTTGCCAGCATCCGGATGCTCATCGGCGGTCAGGCCAGTGCCGGTGATATGATCGGTACGGTGGGTATCGCCAATGAGATTTCCAATGCGGCAAAGCAGAGTATGCGCGTGATGTGGAACTTTGTTGCCTTTATCAGCATCAATCTGGCATTTGTCAATCTGTTGCCCATTCCCGCGCTGGATGGCGGCAAGATGCTGTTCTTCCTGATCGAACTGGTTCGCGGCAAGCCCGTGGACGCCAAATACGAAGGTGCCGTAAACCTGGTGGGTATGGCCCTGATCTTAGTACTGTTTGTTTTTATCACCTATCAGGATATTGTCCGTCTGATCGGAGGTTGATCCTATGAGAAAATCCAGACAGATTCACGTGGGCGATGTGGTCATCGGCGGCGGTGCCGGCATGGTGATCCAGTCCATGTGCAATACCAAGACGGCCGATGTGTCGGCTACGCTGGATCAGATCCGGCGGCTGCACGCCGCAGGCTGTCAGGTGGTGCGTGTGGCAGTGCCTGATTTTGAGTCGGCACAGGCCATTCGCGCGCTGAAAGCCGGCAGCCCCGTGCCGCTGGTGGCAGATATTCATTTTGACCATCGGCTGGCGCTGGAAGCCGTGAAAAACGGCATCGACAAGGTGCGCATCAATCCCGGCAATATTGGCGACCAAAGCAAAGTCAAGGCTGTGGCAGACGCCTGCCGTGCGGCCGGGATCCCCATTCGCGTGGGTGTCAATGGCGGCAGCGTGGATAAAGATCTGCGTGAAAAGTATGGCGTGACACCGCGTGCGCTGTGCGAAAGTGCACTGCGCAACCTGCAGCAGTTGTGGGATTGCGGATTTGAGGATGTTTGCGTATCCCTCAAAGCATCGGATGTATTCAAGACTATCGAGGCTTATCGCTTGATGGCAGACAAATGCGATGCACCCTTACATTTGGGCGTGACCGAAGCGGGAAATGCCCGCATCGGTGCGCTGAAGTCCGCTGCGGCCTTTGGTGCGCTGCTGCTGGATGGCATTGGCGACACGATGCGTGTGTCTCTGACCGCCGATCCGGTGGAGGAGATCTATGCCGCAAAGGATATTTTGAAGGCGCTGGATCTGCATACCAGCGGCGCTACCGTGATTTCCTGCCCCACTTGCGGCAGAACCAGCGTGGATCTGATCTCGCTGGCCGGACAGGTGGAGCAGCGCCTGCGTCCCTTGCAGACCAAACTGACCGTGGCTGTTATGGGTTGTGTGGTCAACGGCCCCGGTGAAGCGCGGGAAGCCGATATCGGCATTTGCGGCGGTAAGGGCGAAGGCCTGCTGATCCGCAAGGGCGAAATCTTGAATAAACTGCCTGAGGATCAGTTGGTTGATGCACTGATCCGTGAAATTGAAGGAATGACAGGAGAAACGCTATGAGCCCAACTTTGGGACAAGTGCTGAATCAAATCAAAAACACCGCCGGCCCGGTTTGGGACTGCGGTGTTTTGGGCTTGTCTGCCGATGAAAAGACAGGCGGTCTGCAGATCAGGCTGGAAGCAGAGCGAGTCCTGTTGCAGGCGCAGTTAGAGGCTGCGGCAGCACAGATCAAGCAGGATTACGGCGTGGAAAATACAGCGTTTTCGGTGAAGTATAAATTGCGCAGTTTGGATGCAGCGGCTGCCGAGCATTTGCGCCAACTGTTTATTTCTCTGCATCCTTCCGCAGCACCGTGCCTGCGTGAAGCCCAGCTGGAAGGGGAGGCGCACCGTCTGATCGTGCGTGTGGCGCAGCCTTGGCAGGCGCAGCGCATTACCGACCTGATCCGTGATCTGGAGAAAGAGGCCACCGAAGCCGTTGGTATGCCGGTGGCCGTGTCTGTGGAACTGCCCGAAGGCGTTGATGCAGCAAAAAGTTATGAAGAAAAGCGCAGAGAAGACCTGGAACGTCTGCAGAATGAGTTCCGTCAGCAGCAGAGTGTTGCGGCGCAGAGCATCCAAAAGCCCCAGCCTGCTGCGGAAAAGCCCAAGTCTTTCATTCGCAAGAAAGACCCCAATGCAGTACAGTTCAAGCCCAAGGAAAGCGACGACGTGATCTACGGTCGCGCCAGCGCCCGTGAGTTCACCAAACTGGAGGACATTACAGTCGACTCCGGAAAGGTAACCGTGCAGGGCGAGATCTTTATGAAAGAAGCCCGCAAACTCAACGGCAAGGGCAAGACGGTGCTGAGCTTTGAGTTCAGTGACGGTACCGGCAGTATCCACGCATCCAAGGTTATGCCGGATGACGAGGCAAAGGAACTGGACGGCAAACTGAAGAACGGAATGTATGTCATCGTGCAGGGCACGGTTATGTACAATCAGTACGATAAAGATATCAATCTCAGCCCCACGGCTATTATTAAGGGCGAAAAGAAAAAGCGCAAGGATACCGCCGAGGAAAAACGCGTGGAATTGCACCTGCACACCACGATGTCTTCCATGGACGGCCTGTGTGATGTTGGTAAAGCCGCAAAACTTGCCAGCTCCTTTGGCCACAGGGCAATGGCCGTTACGGACCACGGCGTTGCGCAGGCCTTCCCCGATGCAATGAAAGCGGCCAGCGGCATTAAGAAGTCCGGAAAGGAAATGAAGATCCTCTACGGCGTGGAGGCCTATTGTGTCAATGACATCCGGAAAAAAGGTGTCGTCAAGGGCTATTCCACCGACGCACTGGACAGCGAGATCATTGTCTTTGACTTGGAAACCACTGGCCTCAGCCCGGTGAACTGCCAGATCATTGAGATTGCGGCCGTTAAGGTGCGCGGTGGGGAAGCGGTGGATCGCTATCACACCTATGTAAAGCCTGACGAGCCGATCCCGGCTAAAATCACCGAACTGACGGGTATCCATGACGGTATGGTAGCCGATGCGCGGAAGATCGA
>JAFYMZ010000152.1 GCA_017548175.1 Clostridia bacterium
CGTGGAATTGTTTGCCTCCTTGTGCAAGGAATACAATCTGGATCCGCTGGAGGATGGCGTGATCATCAGCCATAATGAAGGCCATCAGCGTGGTGTCGCTTCCGGTCACGCCGATCCGGAGCATATCTGGTGCAAATACGGCATCACGATGGATGATTTCCGCCGGGATGTTGCCAAGAAACTGGCAGAAATAAAGTAAACGCAAAAAGACCGTCCGGCCGGACGGTCTTTTGTTTATTTAGCGGATAACAAAATCGAAATAGGTGTTGGGATAGGGTTCGTTCTTCACCTTGAAATGCCACCACTCGCACTCGTAGGGCTCGAAGCCGCACTGCAGCATAGCGTTGCGCAGGATCATGCGGTTGCGCAGCTGCTCAGGGGTGATATCGGTGTTGGTGGGCCAGCTGCGGGGATCCATAAAGTCGAAAATGCTGCCCATATCCAATTCCTGATGGGTCTTCATATCCACAATGGTCAGATCCACCGCGCTGCCGCGGGTGTGACCGCTGCGGCGGGCGATGTAGCCCTCGTCAAACATAGCGGCCTTTTCTACATTGGGATAGTGGACGGGCTTGCGGCGCTGGTCTTCTTTATCCTCGCCCCACTTGCAGAAATCATCCACGGCACGCTGGGGGCGGAAGGCGTCGAAGAACTTCATCACATAGCCCTGCTTGCGCAGGATCTCTGCAGCCTTGACACAGCCTTCTGCTGCTTCCTTGCTCATGACTACCAGATTCTGCTCATAGCCGTTTGCGGGACGGCCCATAAAGTTGTCGGTGCCGAAGTACTTGGCATCGATGATGCAGTCCTCGATCAGCTCGTCGATGTAGACAAAACCTTCGGGCAGTTCTCTGGCCTTGGGGACGCAAAGGGTACTCTGGTTCATACGATCGCTCCTTTTCTTATTTGAATTCAATGGGTTGACATTTATGCCTCCGGCACTTCGCCGGTGATTTCAATGTAAGTGGGGGTGTGGCCGGTATGGGGGAAGAAAATCTCGATGAGATCCTTCACCTTCAGCACCAGACTCTCGGTGTTCACACAGGGATGGATACACATATCGGTGAGTTCCAGCAGGTCGCGGTCCACCACCAGTTCCACCTTATGGTCTGCATCGAATACCAGACCCATGGGGGTAATGGCACCGGGATGCACACCCAGCAGTTCAAACAGGGTGTCTTCCTCACCGAAACTCAGGCGGCTGCGGCCCAGACGGCGGGATACTTCTGCCGTGCGGAAGCGCTTATCACCGCGGATCAGCAGCAGGATGAACTCGGTCTTCTGCCGGTTGGTGAGGAACAGGTTTTTGCAGAAGGGTGCGCCCAGAGTCTCCTCTACCTGCACCAGATCTTCCATGGTGTGGGCTTCGGCGTGGGCGGTATGGGTAAAGGGAATGCCCAACTGATTCAGCAGGGCGTATACATCTTGTGCATTGGCTCGTTCCATAATCAGGTCGTTTCCTTTTCTTTCTTTTGTTTCCCGGGCAGGGGCAGCTGGGCCAACAGGACTGCGCCGATGATCAGGCCGCCGCCCAGCACCAGCCGCAGGCTGAACTGTTCAAAGCCCATCAGGATGGACACCACACAGGTGATGACCGATTCCAGCGTATAGATGACGGCTGCGTTGGCGGGATCCAGATATTTTTGCACATAGGACTGCAACAGACCGCAGGCAACCGAAGGCATCAGCGCGCACAGCACCACAGGCAGCCACGTTTTGGGCAGGATCTCTGCCACACCGGCATAGGCACCGGTAAGCAGACTGGCCACCGTTGCAAAGATGGCACCGGTAACCAGCGGCAGGAATGCCAGCAGTTTGGTGCCCGTCTGTTGGCCGGCCACCGAGATATAGGTGACCTGCAGCGCCCAGCACAGGGCGCAGACGAGGGTCAGCACATTACCGAAATTGAGGGTCAGGCCTTGACCGGGCTGCATATTGAGGAAATACAGACCCACCACACAAATCAAAATGGCAAACAGGATCTGCTTTTCCGGGCGTTTTTTCATCAGCACCCACATAACAAAGGGCACCATCACCACATAAGCCGTGGTAATGAAGGCCGAACTGGCAGGGGTGGTATAATTCAGGCCGGTGGTCTGGAAGAACAGCGCACCGTACAACAGGCCACCGATGATAAAGCCGTTTTTCCAGTCGGTTTTAGTGGCTTGCTTCACCTCGCGCAAGGTCAGGGGCAGCATACAACAGGTAGCGATGATATACCGAATGGAAGCGAACGCATTGACGTTCAGCCCTGCATCGGTGATCTGCTTGACCCAGATGTAAGACAAACCCCAAAACAGCGTGACCAGCACCAGCAGCAGCTCCAAAAACCATTTGGAGCGGGTAATGGACGTTTTCACAGGTTACATCCTTTCGTTCCGCGGATGCCTTACAGCAACTGGCCGATGACCGCGTTGATCCGGTTCAGCAGATGTGCCTGAAATGCCGGAAATGCCGCAGCTTTGGCGGTGCCGCCCAACAGCACACGGTACCAGGTGGCAGCCGCCGCATAGCGGCCGTAGTCCAGCGTCAGATGATAACCGTCACGGCACAGGGTCATGCCGCCGTTTTTATAATCAAAGGCAGGCACGGTCTCGCGCAGGGTCTGGATCACCAGACCGGCAGGGATCAGAGATGCCTCCATTTCCGCAGCGGCGCGCTGGGCGCAGGCGGTATGACGGCGGTACATATCAGCCTGATCGTGACCGTATCGTGCAAATGCCGGATGGGTCGCGCCGTGCTCATAGGCCCAGGTCTGATGGAAATACAGCCGGGCACCGGGGCAAGCTTCCCGCACGACGGCGGTCAGGTCCCGCAGATAGGGCTGATAACTCTCGTAAAAGCCGCAATCGGGGCTGGCCTGCTGGAGGGTGACAACGTCCCAATCCTCCATCTTCAAGGCATCGGCAATGGAGATCTTTCCTTCTGCCGGACCACCGTTGCGCTCCAGATCATAAGCGGGCAGATTTTCCCGCAGGTTGTCCCAATGCATCTGCAGGCTGCAGCCGCCGATGTACAGATTCACCGTCTGCAGATCCACGCCGTCATAGTCAGCCATGGTATGCAGCCATCGATGGGCATCCTGAGAAAAACTGTTTCCGATGGACAGAACTTTCATCAGACCTGCTCCCCTGCTTCACGGGCGCGGTCCAGACGGCGGTTGCGGAAATACAGACCCAGGTCCACGCTGACCAGCGTAATGTTGATGAAATAGAACACCAGCACATACCACTTTTCTGCAAAGGCTGCCATATATGCCTCGTTGGTAAACTTGGAAGCGATACCGGCGATGTAACCGATGATGATCAGGCACAGGAAGGCAACACTCTTGCCCTTGGCAGTGCGGACTTTATAGGACTTGATGACATTCATAGGCCAAGAAGCGCCAAAGCTCAGAATCATAATGATTTCCAAAATTTCAGACATACGTACAGTCTCCTTCTCTTTTTAAGCAAAATATTCCACTTATCATTATAGGTCTAACCGGTAGGGTTGTCAATGAAAAAAGCGCCGGGATCACCCGACGCTTTTGTCGTTTATTCGGTTCTAAGATCTTACAGTTCGACCTTCTCGCCGCGCTTGATGCGCTCGCGATACTCAGCGGTAGCACAGAAGATAACGTCACCGGAAGAGTTGATGGCGGTCTCCAGAGAGTCCTGCACAACGCCGATGATGAAACCAACGCCAACCATCTGCATAGCAACATCCTGACCAACGCCCAGCAGAGAGCAAGCCATGGGGATCAGCAGCAGGCTGCCGCCGGCAACGCCGGAAGCACCGCAAGCGCCCAGCGTGGCAACGAAGCTCAGCAGGATGGCAACCAGAATGTTGACCTCAACACTCTGAGAGAATGCAGCAGCCATAGCCATAATGGTGATGGTGATAGCAGCGCCGTCCATGTTGATGGTTGCGCCCAGAGGGATGGCAACGGAGTAGTACTCCTTGTCCAAACCCAGCTTTTCGCACAGCTTCATGTTGACGGGGATGTTAGCAGCGGAGCTGCGGGTGAAGAATGCGGTAACACCGGACTCCTTGAAGCACTTGAATACCAGAGGATAGGGATTGCGCTTCAGTGCCACAGCGACCAGCAGAGGAGTGATGACCAGAGCCATCATCAGCATGCAGCCAACCAGAACAGCCAGCAGCTTGCCGTAAGAGGTGAAGATCTCGATGCCGTACTCGCTGATGGAGGCATAAACCAGACCCATGATGCCGAAGGGAGCCAGCTGGATGACCCAAGCAACAGCCTTGGAAACGCCGTTGGAGATGTCGTTCAGCACAGCCTTGGTGCCGGCGCCTGCAGCACGCAGAGCCAGACCCAGAATGACGGCCCAAGTCAGAACGCCGATGTAGTTACCGTTGATGATAGAGGACAGGGGATTCTGCACCATATTGTTCAGCAGGGTGCGGAACACCTCGCCCAGACCGGTGGGAGCAGTCTTATCGACAGCATCAACCAGGGGCACGGTGACATGGAACACATAGCTGGCCACAACAGCGGTAGCGGCAGCCAGGAAGGTGCTGACCATGTAGAAGATGATGACGGTGCGGAAACGCTTGCCAATGCCCTGACCGGCGGAAGCCAGAGAGGCAATGACCAGCACGAAGACCAGCAGAGGCGCGATGGCCTTCAGAGCGCCGACGAAGATATCACCGAAGACGGTGACAAAGCTTGCGGCAGGAACCAGCAGACCCAGAGCGATACCGATCACCAGGCCGATGGCAATACGCAGAATCAGGGGAGAATCCACGTAGGTTTTCAAAGCTTTTTTCATACCTAACTCCATTCTGTTTCTATTCCGAAACATTGTAATAAAAACGCGTTTCCATAGTATACAACAGGTTATGGCGGCTTGTAAAGGGGTATTTGAAAATAAACATACACCCGTCTTCGTTGCGCGCACAAAAGTTTTGTTCAGTTTGCTATTGAAAGACACTTTATGGTAATTATCAGGTTTTCCGTTTTCGCAGGCTTTTGCCTTGACAAAGCTTGCCTCCGCTGATACACTAATCTTGCTAAAAAAAGCAGATTTTTGCATGACAAAAGAGGTAACCAGTATGGAAGAACTTCTGGAACAATTGGTAGAAGAAGCGCGCCCCGCAACGCTGCTGGGCAAGGTCGCCGATTATATCCCCGAACTGTCCAAGGCAGACCCCTCTGCCATCGGAATTCATATTATTAAGAGCGACGGTAAGCACAGTTCTGCCGGTGATAACACCACACGGTTTACCATCCAGAGTGTGATCAAACCCATCCTGCTGCTGCAAGCACTGCTGGATAACGGCATTGACTATGTCAAGCAGCACGTGGGTGTAGAAGCAACCGGCAAACCCTTTGATGCCATCAATGCTGACCAGCAATTGGACGCACAGCATCTGAACCCCATGGTCAACATGGGCGCTATTGCAATGTGTGCCCTCATCAAAGGCAACACCTATGAGGAAAAGTTCCACCGCCTGCTGTCGTTGACCCGCCAGCTGGCAGGCGACCCCTCCATTGATATCGATGAGGCCGTTTACCTGTCCGAAAAAGCAACCGGCAACAAGAACCGCGCACTGGCCTATCTGCTGAAGACCCACGGTCTGCTGGCCGGCGAAGTAGAAGACGTACTGGACTGCTATTTCCGCGCTTGCTCCATTTCCGTTACCTGCGAAAACTTGGCCCACATCGGTTTTGTTCTGGCCAACCGCGGCAGACTGCCCTACACCAACAAGCGCGTCTTCCCTGCCGATTTCGCCCAATATGTTAACGCGATCCTGATGACCTGCGGTATGTACAACGGCTCCGGCGAGTTTGCCGTTCGCGTTGGCGTACCCGCCAAGAGCGGTGTCGGCGGCGGTATTATGGCCGTGGTTCCTACCCGTATGGGCATCGGTATCTTCGCCCCCTCTCTGGATGACAAAGGTAACAGCATCGCCGGTATCCAGATGCTGGAGAAGCTGAGTCGCCAGTTATACCTGAGCATTTTCTGATTATCGCACAAAATGATAAAAGCCGACCACGCGGTCGGCTTTTTGTTTTGCGGTGCATTCGATGGTCGAGTCGGCGAATCCCTCTTGCAAAATAAAACAAAAAAGACACCCGATTGGGTGTCTCTTTTTTTGGCGGAGAGAGAGGGATCAGAGCCCGCTACGCGGCTCTGGAGAACCCGCACCTGCGGTGCATGGAATAGTCGAGGGTTCGAACCCCACTCGGATAAAACAAAAGAGACACCCGATTGGGTGTCTCTTTTTTGGCGGAGAGAGAGGGATTCGAACCCTCGAAACCTTTATAGGGTTTACACGATTTCCAATCGTGCGCCTTCGACCAGCTCAGCCATCTCTCCATGGACCGGTCTAAGTAAACCAAACTATTTACTTGATTTGAAATGGTGGGCCTTCAGGGACTTGAACCCGGGACCGTCCGGTTATGAGCCGGATGCTCTAACCAACTGAGCTAAAGGCCCTTCTTGCCACCTGCATTTCAAACGGCAAGGATGATTATACTATACCCTTTTAAAAAAATCAAGAGGTTTTTTCAAAAAAATCGAAAAAAATCAATAATCTTTTACGCGGTCTCCGGTTTCATTGTCCATAATATAAACTTCGTTATCCCGGAATGCCAGACGGAATGCGATCTGCTTGGCATCTTCCAAATCGTCGCCCTCGGCAAACAGCCGGTACGGGGCGTCTTCCTGGGTTTCCCAGTAACTGCGGTAATAGACTTCGTAACGCATGGGCTTGCTCCTTTTCTGCCAGAAGTGTTTTGATTATACCGCAAACCCGTCCGTCTTGCAACCCCCTGTCCCCTGCGCTGCTGCCGGCGGCAAGCCTTCAGGCAGATTTCCATCGTCAAACTCCGTCATACAATCCCAAAACCGCTTGGGCATATGGGTCTGCCGACACTTGGGATTTTCTCTCGCCTGAATGGCGACGGTATCGTAAAACCGCCGCCACAGTTTGCGATAGGCCTGCTCGGCGCGGTTCGCCGAAGGCATCTCCCAATGCTCCAGCGACAAAATCCTGCTTTGGCCGCCGGCGTGCACCAGAGCCTGTCGGTGGGTGCGGTCGTAGATCAAAAAGCGCTCACCGGGCAATCGGGTGCGGAAATGCGTGCTCAGCAGCGGCAGTACCTGATTTTTCGGCGCGATCTCGGCACAAAGCACTCCGTCAAAATCGGAAAAGCGCACGAACCCCTTCAGCAAGTGGGCCTCCCCCACCAGCCGACGAACCGCCTTATAAATCACATCCACCCGGGCATCGGACAACATTCGGGTCACGTCCCGTCCCACGGTGATGCCCAGTTGCACGAACTGCAGGATATGTACTTCCCTGTCTTCCAGATCCGAAAGAAACGCGCCGCGGATCCACTCCAGCGCCACAGGACCCAATTTGGTCTCGATGGCGTGTTTCACCCGTTGGGCGTGGACGGGATCGGTATGCACCCGATGCACATCGAACAGCGTGGGTTCCTCTGCCTCGCCGCTCCAAATGGTCATCGGCAGTTCCCGCCGCGCGTAAGCATCGAAAATGCAGCACAGCAGACCTTCGCCGCTGCCGTCATAACAATATACTATATCTGTCCGGACAGGCATTTTTGCAGATCCTCCCTCGTGGTGTCAAACAGGCTCAGTTGCTGACCCTGTTCCAGTGTGGCTGCGGCATGGTCGCTGAGCAGCGCGCGCTGGATGGCATAATGGGTCATTTTGATACCCGGCAATGCACGGCCGGAACACAGAATAAAATACTGCGCCCGTTTCAGCACCACGCCCAATTTTCGCAGGCCTTCAAAATCCAGCGCACCGGTGCGGCGCGCAGTGACGATGCGGCGGGCACTGCGCACACCGATGCCGGGCACACGCAGCAGCAATTCATAATCGGCACGGTTCACATCCACCGGAAATTGCTCCAGATGCCGCATGGCCCAATTGCATTTGGGATCCATCAACGGATCGAAATTGGGCTGCGCCTCGTCCAGCAGTTCTTCCGCGCGGAACCCATAAAACCGCAGCAGCCAATCGGCCTGATACAACCGATGCTCTCGCAGCAAGGGCGGCTTGGTATCCACCGCCGGCAAGCGGCTTTCTTCCACCATCGGGATATAGGCCGAGAAAAACACGCGCTTCAGCTGGTATTTCTCATACAAACCTGCCGACAGGCGCAGGATCTGCAGGTCACTTTCCGGCGTGGCGCCCACGATGATCTGGGTGCTTTGGCCACCGGGCGCGAACTTGGGCAGCCGCGCACGATACTGCACCAGCGCCTGCTTGTTTTCTGCGATGCCATCCCGGATGAACCCCATCGGGCCGAGGATGGCTTCCTTTTTCTTCTCCGGCGCCAGCAGCTGCAGACTTTGATTGCTGGGCAGCTCCAGATTCACGCTGAGGCGGTCCGCCAGCAAACCCAGCCGCTGCAGCAGCACCGGATCGGCGCCGGGGATGGCTTTGGCATGGATATATCCGCCAAACCGGTACTCCTGGCGCAAAATGCGCAGCGTTTCGATCATCTGCTCGCAAGTATAATCCGGATTCTTCATCACCGCCGAAGAAAGAAACAGACCCTCGATATAATTGCGGCGGTAGAACTGGATGGTCAGATCCGCCAGTTCCCGCGGGGTAAAACTGGCCCGCGTCGCATCGCCGCTGCGGCGGTTCACGCAATAGGCACAGTCATAGGCACAGGCATTGCTGAGCAATACTTTCAATAATGTAATGCATCGGCCGTCGGCAGAAAAACTGTGACAGATGCCGCAGGCCACCGCGCTGCCGATGCCACCCAGCGTCGTGCCGCGGTCTACGCCGCTGGAGGTACAGGCCGCATCGTACTTGGCTGCATCCGCCAAAACGGTGAGTTTTTCCATCAGATCCACGACACGCGCCTCCTTTTCGCAAAATAACGAACATTTGTTCTTATTTTAGCATAGAGGTTTGGGTTTGTAAAGAGGAAAAACACGGGCAAATGCGCGCACAACATACAAAACGCGCTCTTGGCCTGCAAGAGCGCGTTTGTTTGATTGATCGGTTATTCGCCAAGGGGCTGCAGACCCAGCAAACCGGATTGCAGCTGTAACAGATCGGTGATGGTCACCGTGCCGTTGGCATTGATATCGGCTGCCCGTTCTGCCGCACCGGAGAGCGTGGCAGATTGTAACAAGTGGGACTGGACCGCCGTCAGGTCGGCCTCGGTCACCGTGCCGCTTCCGTTGACATCTCCGGTCACCACCAGCGTCAACTGATGCACGATTTGCCCATTCTCTACCAACTGCAAGGTCATACCGGTGGCGATTGCCGCTTGCGGTGCAAGGATCCGTCCGTCGGTACGCTGCACACGCACGTCCTGCTGGTGGACGTTTGCCCGGATTTCATCCACCGTAACACCCACCGAAAGGCCGGACAGATATTCACGATCGATCCGGTATACCGACGAAGTGATGCGGTCGCCGGCTTCCGGCATATCGTACCAGCCGTCTGCCGTATTGGACGGAAGGGTCTGCAAATACGGTCTGCCGCCGTTGATATTGGGACTCATTGTCCAAGTCTGATTGAAGTCAAAGCCCACATAGGCGCTCTGTTGGACGGACTGCGCCGCAGTCATGGCAGTGCCGCTACTGCTGTACAGGTGCAGCGTATAACAGTTGCTGAGGGTATTGGCCGTACCGCCCCAGGTCTTGATCAGACCCCAGCGCTCTGCCCGGCCCTGATTGACGATCAATTCGCCGGTGAAATAGCAATTGCGGATGACCGTGCCGTTACCGCCGGTGATGCCGCAAATAACGCCATACCAGTGACCTTCCTTGGGCACATAATCCGAGATGACATTGCCGTCACTGTAGCAATCGTATATCCATGCATCGGTGCAGGAGCCGATGATTGCCGCAGCTTCCGGTTCGTAAATGTCGGAATCGATATACACATCACCGTGGCTGCAGCATCGCTGCGCCGTACCGTATTGCAGCACGGCCAGCACACCGCCGGCACAGCCGGAGTTGTACATACCGTTGTTGGTGATATAAATGTCAGCCGTATTGCAGCAATCGGACACCAGACTGTTCCTATGACTGGAGGATGCGATGCCGCCGGCACGGCTTTCGCCTGCGGTACTGTTGGCCCGGACTTCACCGCTGTTTTTGCTGTGCTGCAAGACGGCTTCGCCGTTGTTATAACCCACGATACCGCCGGCATAAGCGCTGGAGGAAGTACTTTCCGCGTGAATAAGACCGTTGTTCTCACCGTAGGTCAACAGAGCAAAGTGGCTGCCGGTGATGCCGCCGGCCAG
>JAFYMZ010000153.1 GCA_017548175.1 Clostridia bacterium
AATGAATGTCCCAGGCTGCGATGCCAAGATCAGAAGCTACATGGAGAAGAACCCTAAGTCGGTTCTGCTTCCGCAGATCTTGTATCGCTATGCGTTGAATCTTTTTGAGGTGTTGATAAAACGCTCTTCCTCCGGCAGCATCAGGTGCTCGTCGTAGTAAACCTCGTGCATAGGTGCGTGATCCCACACCACCTTGGCATCTTTGTAATAGTCCTCGGTGATGGTGCCACGGCCGGTGAACATCACAACGCTGCCCTTCTTCAGCCAGGATTCTTCAATGTGAATGGGCTTGACGGAGGAAGCGGCCACGCTGACAATATCTGCGCCGGTGATAGCTTCTTCCAGGCTGGTGGTGGCGATGCCCTTCAGGCCGTACTTTTCGGCCATTTCCTTGGCAAAGGCTTCGGCTTTCTCAATGAACAGGTCGCAGACCACAACGGTTTCCAGCTCCTTGGCCTCCAGAACGATTGCCTCAAAGCAAGCCTTGCTCACAGGGCCGGCGCCGATGCAGGCGCAAACCTTGGCGCTTTTCCGTGCCAGGTAACGGGTGGCAACGCCGGGAACGCAGCCGGTGCGGACGGAGCTGACCAGGTTGCCGGACATCAGGGCGATGGGTTCGCAGGTGTCCACATCGTTGAGCATAATCATCAAAATAGAACGGGGCAGGCCACGCTGGGGGTTAATGATATTGGAGCCGTACCACTTCTGACCGGCAACGTTAAAGCGGCCGCCAACGTAGGCAGGCATGGCCATAAAGCGACGGTCGGGTGCGTCGATGGGCATATTGGGGAAGGGGCTTTCCTTGGGGAACTTCATAGCGATGCCGTGGGCATTGTGCTTGTCGCCGCCCATACGGTAGTCGCCCTTGCTCAGTAGCTCAAAAAGCTCTTCTTCTACATCAATGCAGTGAGCAAAATCCAGCACGCCGGCCTTGATCATATCCTCTTCGTTCAGGTACAAAAATTCAGTCATAAGACATATCCTCCTAAAAAGTATTTAATACAAAATAAATAGCAAAATGTAAAATTTACTTTATTTCACCGCAAGTATACTGCCAAAACCTGGGTTTGTCAATAGGCTGCCCCTTATTTTGTAGTAAATAGTACATTGACAATTGCGATGTTTTGGAGTATTCTTTGACCAAAGGAGTGATGTTATGACGCTGATGGAGACCGTAAAAGGGACTTTGGGGGAGATGACCAAGTCCGAGCGACAGGTGGCGGCTTATTATTTTGCCAATGCCGGAGATTTTGCGTTTTTCACCTTGGATAAAATGGCGGACAGTGTGGAAACCAGTACTACCTCCGTGCTGCGGTTCTGCCGACGGCTGGGTTTTGCAGGCTATAAGGATTTTCAGCAGGCAGTGCGGCAGGAATTGCATCGCCAGCCGGACTTGCTGGATAAGCTGCACCGCACCCAGTCCAGCGACGATTTGTTAAACAAGACTCTGAGTCAGAATATGGCTTGCATACAAAATACCTTTGCAGCGATGCCCTATGACCGGCTTGTGGATACGGTGGGCTTGCTGACAAAAGCCCGTCGGGTGTATACCTTTGGTATGAAGGAGTCCTTTGCCCTGGCCCACTATGCCTATACCCGTTTTGGTTCTGTGCGACCGGAGGTGCATTTGCTGGGCGCAGGTGTGAATGGTGAGGTGGAGAAGATTCTTGACCTGACAGGGGAGGATGTGTGCCTGGTGTATTTGTTCCACCGGTATACCAAACAGACCCTTTGTGTGTTGGAAACCCTGAAAAATCGGGGCATTCCTGTGGTGCTGGTCACCGCTGCGCCCTATGATCAGGTGGAAGCCTTTGCCACGATCCTGCTGCCGTGCTTTGTGGATGCCGAGGGCATTAAAAATACCGCCGTTGCGCCCATTTGCCTGGCGGATTACCTGTGCAATGCCATGGCAGTAGCCGGAGGCGAAGCTGCCGCAATGCGGATGCAGCAATTGGAAAAACTCTACAAGGAACAGGATGTTTTAGGATATTAAGAGGGAAAGTATGAAAAAATCATTATCCTGGGGATACCTGGCGGTCATCGCCAGCGCCTGTCTGTACGGCTGTATGCCCCTGCTTACAAAATTTATTTACGCCGACGGCGTGGGTGTCCTGACGGCGGTGCTGATGCGAAATGTTCTGGCGATGCCTGTGCTGGGCATACTGGCAAAGTGCAGCGGCCAGCAGCTGAAGGTGCCGGGAAAGGCGCTGCTGCGCATTGGCGTGGCAGGCATTTTGGGCAGCTGCCTGACCTCTGTCCCCCTGTTTGCATCCTATAATTACATCAGTTCCGGCACGGCCACGGTGCTGCATTTTGTGTACCCGGCGCTGACGGTGGTGGCAGGCGTTTTGTTCCTGCGGCAACGGGCAAGCGTTGGCACGCTGCTGGGCGTTGTGGCTTGTATGGCAGGCCTTGCCATGTTCTATGACCCCGGTCAGCCGCTGGCCTGGCAGGGCGTGGCGCTGGCGCTGGCTTCCGGCGTGGCCTATACTGCGTACATTTTGTGCCTGGCGGCATTTCCCTATAAGAATATCACCGGATTTTCCTTCGGCTTCTGGTTGTCTATTGTCAATACGGTGCTGCTCCTGGCTGTTTGCCTGGTCAGCGGCAATTTGACCCTACCGCAGACTTTGACCGGCTGGATTTTGAGTCTGATCCTGGCTTTGGTGACATATGTGGGCGCTATGGTGTTGTTCCTGCAGGGTACCCGGATGATCGGCGGTCAACGGGCGGCGATCCTCAGCACCCTGGAACCTATCGTCAGCGTCATTGTCGGCGCAGCGGTGTTCCACGAATATGTGGGCGTGCGCACCGTGATTGGCTCTGTGCTGGTGCTGTCTGCATCTGTGCTGATCGCCATTTTCGATGCGAAAAAGAAATAAATGTAGGGAACGGATTTATCCGTTCC
>JAFYMZ010000021.1 GCA_017548175.1 Clostridia bacterium
AATGGTGTTTGTCTTTCTTTTGATTTACATATTTACCGCGCAGTTTCTGCGCAATTACTAATTATAGCACGTCTTTACGCAAATGTCAGTAAAGTTTTGGTAAAACCGCGAAAAAAAGAGAAGCACCGAAGTGCTTCTCTTGGATTGGAAAACCTTACAGGATGATCTCGCCGTAAACTTCGCCGGAGATGTTGGCAGCGTTAGCCTCATCGGTGTCCAGATGGACAGCGGTAGCAGCGGTGGGAGAAACGCGAGCCAGAACGTCGCCGAATACCAGGCTGCGGCCTTCGGTCTCGACAGCCAGCTTGATGATCTGCTTGTCCACGATGCCGGCCTTCTCAGCGTCCTCGGGAGTGCAGTGCAGGTGGCGCATAGCAACCATGATGCCCTCGGTCAGCTCGACCTCGCCGCAGGGACCAACCAGCTTGCAGCCGGGGGTGCCTTCGGTCTTGCCGCTCTCACGGATGGGAGCAGCAACGCCCAGGGTACGGGCTTCGCTCTTGGCGATCTCGATCTGGGTAGCGGGACGGACGGGGCCCAGGATGCTCATCTTCAGGCTGCCCTTGGGGCCGACGACTTCGACCTTTTCAGCGCAGGCAAACTGGCCGGGCTGGGACAGGTCCTTCTTGTTGGTCAGCTGGTAGCCCTTGCCGAACAGGATCTCCAGATGCTCCTGAGAAACGTGCAGGTGACGTGCGGAAGTTTCAACAACTACTTTCATGGGAATATCCTCCTAAGTAATAAAATAAATCCTTGATCGCGGGGCGTGCGGCGCACAAATCCCCTATTTATTACTTTAACACAAGTTTTTTCCCGTTTCAACGATTTTTTTTACGGATTTCCTCTTCCTTTTATTTTGTTTTTAGAGTAAAATATTGAATTGGTAAGAATTTTTGCAAACAGGGAGTGTTTACAATATGGAAATGCTGCGTACGACCCGCTGCGAGATCAATCTGGACAAACTGAAGTACAACATCGATCGCATGAAGAGCGAGATCGGCCCCGATGTTGAGGCAATGGCTGTTATCAAGGCTGACGCCTACGGCCACGGCGCCGCCACCATGATGGGCTATATGATGAAGTACGGCATCCGCTACTTCGCCGTTGCCAGCCTGAACGAGGCAATGGAACTGCGCCGCGCCCACAAGGACGGCGAGGTTCTGGTTCTGGGCATCAGCCCCGACAGCCTGCTGCACTACGGCGCTGAGAACAACATCATTCAGACCGTGCAGAACTATCAGCAGGCAAAGGTCCTGTCCGACCTGGGCCTGAACGCCAAGATCATGATCAAGATGGACAGCGGTATGCACCGTCTGGGCTTCCGTCTGTGCGACGAGGCCATCGACGAGGTGGAATCCATCTTCAAGCTGCCCAGCCTGGAGATCTGCGGCACCTTTACCCATCTGGCACTGAAGGATCGCGAAGCCGACCTGTGGCAGTGGGATAACTTCCAGCAGTTCATCGCCCGCTGCGAAGAGCGTGGCATGCACTTCCCCCTCAAGAGCATCTGCGACGGCATCGCTACCATCCGCTATCCCGAAATGCGTATGAACCTGGTGCGTCCCGGCTCCTTCTTCTATGGCTTCAATCCCCAGCTGAGCGATCTGCAGCCCATCATGGAGCTGAAGAGCGAGATCGTCCATCTGCAGACCGTTGTCGCCGGCGAAGGCTTGGGCTATGACCTGAGCGATCCCGCTGACCACGACCGTATCGTCGCGACCCTGCCCTTCGGCTATGTGGACGGCTGCCCCCGTGCTATGTCCCACGGCGCAGGCTGGGTCAGCGTCCGCGGCGTCAAGTGCCCCATCATCGGTCTGATGTGCATGGACCAGTGCACCATCGACGTCACCGATGTCCCCGGCGTACAGGTAGGCGACACCGTCACCATCTTCAGTGAAGCAGGCGGCATGGACTACCGTCAGGGCGCTTCCATCTCCAATTTCAACCGTAACGGCCTGCAGGCTGCGACTCCCCGCCGCGTGCCCAAGCTGTACTTTGAAAACGGCGAACTGGTGGCCGCTCGCGACTACATGTTCGATCTGGACTAAATTGCATCACAACAAACAGGCAGCGCTGCGGCGCTGCCTTTGTTTTTGCATAAAAACGGTTGCAAAGTCAACTATTCTGTGCTATACTTGCGGATGGATAAAAATCGAATCGGCAGGGATGCCGGTTCTGTGAGAAAGAAAGGAAGGGATCCTGTGGAAAAAGAAAAGAAAAAAGCAGGAATTGCCGGAATTCTTCGCAGCAAATATGCCCGCAGCTTTGTAAAGAAGTATAAGTGGAGCTATCTGCTGGGTATGGCCGCACTGATCTATATTGACGTGCTGCAGACCGAAGTGCCCATCATCGTGGGCGGCGTCATCGACGGCATCAAAGAAGGCGTCTTTGTGGAAAGCGCCGTTCTCCAGCAGGTGGGACGGATGCTGTTTATCGCAGCCACCGTCTTTGTGGGCCGAAACATCTGGCGTCATTGCATCTTCGGTGCTTCCCGCAAGATCGAGCGCGATATGCGCAACGACCTGTACGCCCATCTGCAGACCATGCCTGCCTCTTACTTCCAAGAGCATAAGGCCGGCGAGATGATGGCCTATATGACCAACGACATCGAAGCGGTGCGTATGGTCTTTGCCGTCACCGTGATGATGGGTCTGGACTGTCTGACCATCGGCCTCTCCACCATTTATAAGATGATCCGTCACATCGACCTGCGTCTGACGCTGATGGCCGTCATCCCCATGCTCTTTGTGGCAGTGGTCACGCTGGTGCTGGGCAAGGAAATGCATCGCCGTTTCCGCCTGCGTCAGGAGGCCTTCTCCGACCTGAGTGACTTCACCCAGGAAAAACTCAACGGCATCAAGGTCATCAAGGCCTTCGTGCAGGAGCAGAAGGAACTGGAAGCCTTTGATAAGGTCAACAGCAAGTCCAAGGAAGCCAACGTCCGTCAGGCCAAGCTGGAAGCCTTTATGTTCCCCTTCATGCGCGCCATTGCCGGCGTGTGTGTGGCGCTGGCCATCGGCTACGGCGGTTATATCGCCATTCTGGGCCGCATTTCCGTGGGTCAGTTCTCCGCCTTTATCGCATACCTGAATATGCTGATCTGGCCCATCGCTTCCATCGGCCGTATTATCAACGTCATCACCCGCGGCTCTGCTTCCATGGCCCGTATCGAGGCCGTGATGCAGGCCAAGTCCGACATCACCGATGCCTCCGGCGTCCCCGAACTGGAGAAGCTGGACGGCGAGATTGTGGTGAAGGATCTGACCTTCCGCTATCCCGGTGACCAGCATAACACGCTGGAGGACATCAGCTTTACCGTCAAGCAGGGTCAGACGCTGGGCATCGTAGGCCGTACCGGCAGCGGCAAGACCACGCTGGTCAACCTGATGCTGCGCATCTTTGACCCGGCAGAAAATCAGATCTTCGTGGGCGGCAAAGAAATCCACGAAGTCAGCCTCAAGTCTCTGCGCAAGACTTTCGGCTA
>JAFYMZ010000154.1 GCA_017548175.1 Clostridia bacterium
ACATAATCACTTTTTCTCAATGATCTCCAGGCCACCCAGATACTTGCGCAGCACTTCCGGCACGACAATAGAGCCATCAGAGCGCTGATTCTGCTCTACCAGAGCCGGGAAGATCCGGGAGGTAGCCAGACCGGAGCCGTTCAGGGTGTGCAGGAACTCCGGCTTGCCGGTTTCCTCACGGCGGAAACGGATGTTACCACGGCGTGCCTGATAATCTCTTGCATTGGACACAGAGGAAACTTCCTTGTAGCCGTCCATAGAGGGGATCAGGATTTCAATGTCATAGGTTCTTGCCATAGATGCGGAGCAGTCACCGGCAGCCAGCTTCACAGTGCGGAAGTGGAAGCCCAGACCTGCCACCAGACGCTCGGCCTTGCCCACCAGCTCTTCAAAGGCCTCGTCGGACTTCTCGGGCAGGGTGAACTGCACCATCTCTACCTTGTTGAACTGATGGCCACGGACCATACCGCGCTCGTCGGCACGGTGAGAACCGGCCTCGCGGCGGAAGCAAGGCGTATAAGAGATATACTTCTTGGGCAGGTCAGCCTCGGTGAGGATCTCATTGCGATGCAGGCTCACCAGCGCAGCCTCGGCGGTGGGCAGCATATAGTGGATGCGGTCGTCGGTGGGGTTGGCGATCTTATAGACCTCGTCGGCGAACTTGGGGAACTGACCGGCGGTCAGGCCGCATTCGTACTCCAGCATATGGGGCACCAGCATCAGCTCGTAGCCGTCAGCGATGTGGGTGTCAATGAAATAGTTGAGCAGCGCCCACTCCAGACGGGCACCCATGCCGTTGTAGATCCAGAAACCGGAGCCGGCCAGCTTGACGCCGCGCTCGTAGTCGATCAGACCCAGATCGGTGCACAGATCCACGTGGTGCTTGGGCTGGAAGTCGAACTTATGAGGCTCGCCGTAGTAGCGCAGAGGCTCGTTGGCTTCCTTGCCGCCGGCAGCCAGATCGGCATCGGGCAGGTTGGGCAGACCCAGCATCAGATCACGGTACTCGGCCTCGACCTTTGCCAGTGCTTCGTCGTTCTGCTGGATGCGCTTCTTCAGCTCGTTCATTTCCGCAAAGATGGGGGCAGTATCCTGACCGGCCTTCTTCATGGCGGGGATCTGCTTGCTCACCTGATTCTGCTGTGCCTTCAGGGCATCGGTCTCGGAGATCATAGCGCGGCGCTGGGTGTCCAGCTCTACCAGACGCATGACTTCGGCACGGCAGTCCTTTTCACGCTTTGCATAGCGGGCGATTACTTCTTCGGGATTTTCGCGAATCCACTTCATATCGATCATAACAGTATTCCTCCTGATTCCATTTCATTACTTGCGGATCTGCTTCAGCGCCGCGCAAACGGCTTCCAGATCCTCGTTTCCGTAGTATTCCACCACCAGGCGACCCTTTTTGGCGCCGTGGTGAATGGTGATTTTGTGTCCGGTACCGGCGGACATCTCCCGCTCCAGCTGACGGACGTAAATGTCGGTCTCCTTCTCCGGCTTTTCCTTTGTGCGGTAGAAGTTTTTCACCAGATCTTCCGTCTGACGGACGGTCAGACCCTGCTGCATCACCTGATAGGCGGCTTTTTCCATATCATCCGCACTTTTCAGGCCCAGCAGCGCGCGGCCGTGACCGGCACTGATGCCGCCGGCGCGGACAATGCGGCTCACCTGCTGGGGCAGGTTCAGCAGACGCAGGGCGTTCGCCACAGCCGGACGGGACTTGCCGACCTTCTGCGCCACCTGCTCTTGGGTCAGGGCGGACAGATTCATCAGCGCCTGATAGCCTTCGGCCTCTTCCATGGGGTTCAGGTCCTCGCGCTGGAGGTTTTCCACCATAGCCATAGCGTAGGCGTCGCCTTCGTTCACGTCCAGCACCAAGGCGGGCAGTTCGGTAAGGCCGGCCATACGGGCGGCACGCCAGCGGCGCTCGCCGGCGATGATCTGATAGGTGTCGCCCGTCTTGCGCAGGGTCACCGGGGTGATGACGCCGTTTTCGCGGATGCTCTCGGCCAGTTCGGCCAGAGCCTCCTCATCGAAATTGCGACGGGGCTGGTTGGGGTTGGGCTCGATATTCCGCAGAGGAATGCCCACGGGGGCGGCTGCGGACTGCAGCGCCGGTTCTTCCGGGCCAAACAGGGCATCCAAGCCCCGGCCCAGGCCTTTTGCTTTTGCCATGGGTTACCTCCTGTTCTTACTGAGGAATTCATCGGCCACGGCGCCGTATGCCAGTGCGCCGCGAGAGGTGCGGTCATAAGCCAGAACGGGCAGGCCGTGGCTGGGCGCCTCGGACAACCGGACATTCCGGGGAATAACCGTTTTATACACCTTCTTCCCGAAGTATTTCTTTACTTCTTCTGCCACCTGAATGGTCAGATTGGTGCGGCCGTCGTACATAGTCAGCAGGATGCCCTCGATGTCCAGACCGGAGTTCATGGACCGCTTGACGGCACGGACGGAGGTCATCAGCTGGCTGAGACCCTCCAGAGAGTAATATTCGCACTGCATGGGCACCAGCACGGTATCGCTGGCCACCAGCGCGTTGACCGTCAGCAGACCCAGTGAGGGGGGACAGTCGATAAAGATAAAGTCGTATTCGTCGCGGATGGCGTCCAGCGCTTCCTTCAGCCGCCGTTCTTTCCGGGGATGGGCGGCCAGCTGCAATTCTGCGGCGGCAAGCTGGATGCTGCCGGGCAGCAGGTCGCAATAGCGGCCGCGGCGGCGGGCCTGCTGCACGGGGGATTCGCCCAACATCACCTCGTAGATGGTGATGCAGCCTTCTTCCTCCCGAAAACCCACGCCGGAACTGGCGTTGCCCTGGGGGTCAAAGTCGCACAGCAGGACTTTTTTGCCCCGTGCCTCGACACAGGCTGACAGATTCACCGCAGTGGTGGTTTTGCCCACACCGCCCTTTTGGTTGGCTACCGCAATGATTTTTCCCATTTGGCACGCCCCTTTCCGTGAAAAAATTGAGATTTCTGTTCATCTTCCTATTATACCATAGGAAAACAGAAAATCAACAAAAAACAGCGGCTTTTTTGCCGCTGTTTCTCTCGGATGTTTCACGTGAAACAAATTTCTTGTTTTTGGAGTGACCCGAATGTTTCACGTGAAACATCAGCCGGCCTGTTTGCGGGCGTTTTTCACCCGAATGGTAATGAGCAGGTCCTCGCCCTCCTCTTGCCGCTGCATTTGCGCGCCGATGCCGCTTTGCTGCAGCAGCGACAGATGCTTGTCCAGCGTGTTGCAGAAAATGCGCACGTCCCGCAGCAGCACCCGATAGGTCTGCCGCGGCTGCGGCTGCAGCAGCCGCTCTACATAGACTTCTGCCCGAGCCACCGTCATTTGCAGCCGCGCCATTTCCCGGGCGGCCTCCACCTGCTGCCCCTCCGGCAGGCGCAGCAAGGCCCGGGCGTGGCGCTCGGTCAGGCCGCCGGCACGGACTTCCGCCACCGCAGCCGGAGGCAGGCGCAGCAGCCGCAGCTTGTTGGCCACGGCACTTTGGGTCTTGCCGATGCGCTGGGCAGCCTGTTGCTGGGTCATACCAAAGGTTTCGGTGAGCTGCCGCAGGGATTCGGCCTCCTCAAAGCAGTCCAGATCCTCCCGCTGGAGGTTTTCCAGCAGCGCCATCAGGCAGCTTTGCGCCCCGTCGGCGCTGACGATAAAGCACGGCACGGTGCTGAGCCCCACCTGTTTGGCGCAGCGCAGCCGCCGTTCGCCGGCGATCAGTTCATAGCCGCTTTCCGTGCGACGCACCGTCAACGGCGTGATGATGCCGTACCGGCGGATGCTGTCTGCCAGCGCATCCAGTTCTCCTTGGGTGAACCGCTGCCGCGGCTGGTAGGGATTTACCTTGATTTCCGCCGGCGACAGGCGCCGGAACTCGCGTTTTGCCGAAAAAGCCATAGGACAAGCCTCCTTTTTCTTTAGCATACCACGAAAAAGCCGGATTTCCCGTCAAACTGCGCTGGCGAGTTTTGCCAAAGCCCCACGGAACGGCACGAATTGTTTCACGTGAAACACGAAGATGCTCGAACCTTCGGCGCACGGCGGCAACTTCACAGGTTTTGCAAGTTTCTATTTACCGCCGCGGCCTGTTTATGGTATAATTACCTTATATGAAGTTCTCGCTTGGGAGGTCTGTTATGAACACATCCACCATTGCTGCCTGCAGCACCGGCGCCATGCCCTGCGCCATCGCCGCCGTGCGCCTGTCCGGCCCGCTGGCCAAGGACATCGCGGATCAAATCTTTCGGGTAAAGGGCGAAGTCCCCTTCTCTGCCCGCAAGCCGCGCACCATGCACTACGGCAAGTTCTACGCCAAGGACGGCGGCCTGCTGGACTTTGGTCTGGCGGTGTTCTTCCCCGGCCCCGGCTCCTATACCGGCGAGGATCTGGTGGAGTTTTATCCCCACGGCTCGCAGGCGGTGGTCAGCGCTCTGCTGGATCATTGCTTTGCGCTGGGCGC
>JAFYMZ010000155.1 GCA_017548175.1 Clostridia bacterium
GATGAAGACCCTGCGGATGTGCAGGCGCCTGCGGTCGTTGCTCCTGCCCGGGTCAGCGCATATCGCGGCACACCGGAAGAGGACAAAGAACTGCAGTTTATCTATGAGCGCACCTACGGCGCGGTAAAACGCCGGGAGTTTCAGCCGCGGAAGCAGGATGTGACCTTCTCAGAGCATACACCCGGTAAAGGTCCTGCGCCGAAGCTGCCGGAATATCTGCTGGTAGACGGCTACAACATCATCTTCGCGTGGGATGAACTGAAATTGCTGGCAGAGGAAAGCCTGCAGGCGGCACGGCAGTCGCTGGCGGACATTCTCAGCAATTACCGGGGGTATCGGGACTGCGAGGTGATTTTGGTCTTTGACGCCTACAAGGTCAAGGGCAATCCCGGCAGCGTGGAGCATTACAAAAACATCCACATCGTCTATACCAAGGAGGCGGAGACCGCCGACGCCTATATTGAAAAGGCATCGTACCAAATGCGGAAGCAATATCGGGTGCGGGTAGCAACCTCGGACGGAATGGAGCAGCTGATCATTTTGGGCCACGGTGCCCAACGGGTGCCGGCAAAGATCTTCTATACCGAAGTGATGCGCACCCGGACAGAGATCGCTGAGATCGTGGACAAGTACCGCCTGCGCGCCCAAAAGGGCAGCACGGTGGGCGAGATGCTGAAAAAATAACGGGAAAATGAAAAAAATACGAGCATTTGCAAAAAATATTCGGAGTTGATTGACACGAAAAGAAAACCTTGATATAATTAAAAAAAGCACGGGATCATCCGGTGTGTATTGTAAGCAACAGCCCGTGCCGACCGGTACGGGCTGTTTTCGTCTATTTGAGAGGATTGGTGATCACTATGATGGCGGAAGAAGTTTGTTCATAGGCGCAACTTGCAAATCCTGACTTTTGCGGTCGTGCAAGTTGCAGATGTAAAAGTATAGGAGGTATATATTATGATGAAAAAACATAGAAAGTTGTTGAGTGTTCTATTGGCAACAGTAATGATCTGTTCTTCGTTATCACCTATGGTGTTTGCAGTGGAGAATGTGGGACAAAACATTGAAACGTTTTGCGTGCAAGAGATTTTTGAAAATGATGGAGTTGTTTCCTATTTTGAACAGACTGCAGAGTGGACTTTGAATGCTGTGTTGCAGGATGATGGAATGATCAGTATTGCAAAGACACAAAAAAGACAAAAAGGTGTAGTGTACACGGCAATCTGTGATGGTAAAGAACTCCTGAAAAACGAAAAGGCAGTTTATGATGTTGAAATGTGGGAACTTGTTTGCAAAAAAGCTGAGTCTCAAATGGTTGAGGAGCAGGTCGGCTCGTTCAAAACAAGTGGGCTAAACAATCAGAGCCAGACTCGGACAAATACTGCAGGTGTGCTGTTGCAGCAATTAACGAGTATTTATGGTGAAGAATATTCGTTGAGATTTAGGACAAAGGTGTATTCAAATGTTGATGTAGAGATATATGAAAGTTTGGTATATGAGATGTATCCTGTTGGAGAGGAAGTTGATATTCCCGGGCGAACAACAATTTTGGCTGCTGCAAGTATGCTGGATATCTCGGCATCTTTTTTGGGAACTGTAGTTGGAGAGATGGTAACGGGAAGTCTGCCTCGTGGAGAAACTTTTTATAGGTATATGGGTGTAGCCTTCTTTTATAGACATGGAAAAATCAGAGGAACAACATATTATATTGCAGATAAAGAAATGTTTCATGCTGGGTTGGATTGTGTAAGCAATCCAAATTACGAACCATTGTTAGACACACAAGTTTATCAAATTGTTTATAATGATCAAACGGCTTTTGAGAATGATTTTGTCCTTGCTGAACGTGCGAGAAATGCGTATGCAAATTAAAGGTGTGAAGGAGCGGTTTTATGAAGCGCGATGATTTATTTATGAAGCTGACGGGATTGTATTTTTCCTTTTGCGTGGTACTGCTGCATTATCAGCCCAATTTCGGTTATCAAAACATTGCCGTCACGCAGCTTCGTTGGATGCCTGCGTTTTTGGGATATGGTTTCCTTGCGGTCAACTGCGGCGCTTTTTGCAAGGGTTTCAAACGATGGGCGCTGTGCGGTCTGCTGGCGGTAGGCGGCGTCGAAAACCTGATTTCCTTCATCGGACTGTTGTGCGGGAAAAAGTGGGGATTCCTGCCCGAGGCGGCAATGCTGGGGCATTTGGCGGCCTTGGCAGCATTGTTTCTTTGGGTGCGGAATTGCCACGGACAGATGCAAACCCGGTGCGGTATCTCCTGGGTGGTTGCCATTCTTGCGGCAGGCGTACTGGATGCTTGGGAACTTGTTTGCCTGCTGCTTCCGGCCTTGCAGGGCAGTTCCGTGCTGAGCTTGCGGCTGATCCCCTGCGTGGGACTCTTGTTGGCTTTGTATTTGCTGCACCTGCAACGGGCAGCAGCGGATGCAGCACATATTCCGGTTGATTAAACCATGAAATAGGGAGGCGATTCGATGAAACAGTGGCGGATTTGGGCTACCGTGCTCATGTGTTGCTTGTTGGTGTTTTTAATTGTGGGGACTTGGGGGATGAATCAAAGGCTGAAGCTGCAAGAAGCGCGGGAGATTTATTACGCGCTGAAGCACGTTAGCGGTGTCGTGAGTCGTATGGACGAAGCCAAAGAGAACGAACCCATAGCTTTTTTTGTCAAGAACTCTGTTACGGGGAAGGAGATCCGCTGCTGCTACGGTGAGTGGAGCGTGCCGGGGATGTATATCGACTATCCCGTTGAAGTAGGGGATGAGGTGAGCGTTCTGGGCGCTTGTCATCCGGCAGAATGGGAGGAGACGCAAACCTATACGGTGCTGTCCTTGGATATTCGTAACGAAAAATGATCTGACGCAATACCGATTGCAACAAAAAGCGCCCGACAGGCTTGCCTGTCGGGCGTATTTGTTTGGATTTACAGCAGATGAATGTCGTTTGCGCGGCAAATTTCAATCATATCCTGGGGCCAGGTGCTGACATGTACTTCGCCGATGTGGGCGGTGCGCAGCATCAACATGCACAGACGGCTCTGACCGATGCCGCCGCCGATGGTGTAGGGCAGCTCGCCGGCCAGCAGGGCCTTGTGATACTCCAACTCCAGACGGTCTTCGCAGCCGGCCTTCTTGATCTGCTCCAACAGGGACTTTTCGTCTACGCGAATGCCCATGCTGGACAGCTCAAAGGCCATCTGCAGCACGTCATTCCATACCAGAATGTCGCAGTTCAGGGCCCAATCGTCATAGTCGGGGGCGCGGCCGTCATGGGGCTTGCCGGAACGCAGCTTGTCGCCGATCTGCATCAGGCAAACGGACTTTTTCTCGCGGCAGATGGCATTTTCGCGCTGCTTGGAGGTCAGGTCAGGATACATATCCTCCAGCTCCTGGCTGGTAATGAAAAAGATGTCGTCCACCAGAGGGAAGTCTACGGCGGGGAACTCATAGCAAGCGGTACGTGCGGTCTGCTTGATGGCGCCGTAAATATCCCGAACGGTCTGCTGCAGGTATTCCACCGTGCGCTGTTCCTTGGTGATGACCTTTTCCCAGTCCCACTGGTCTACATAGATGGAGTGGATGTTGTCCAGCTCCTCATCGCGACGGATGGCGTTCATGTCGGTATACAGACCCTTGCCGGGCTCAAATCCATAGGCGCCCAGGGCATAACGCTTCCATTTTGCCAAAGAGTGGACGATCTGTACATCGCAGCCCATATCTTTGATGTCAAACTGTACAGGACGCTCTACACCACTGAGGTTGTCGTTGAGACCGCTGGTCAGGGTTACGTAGAGGGGGGCGGAAACGCGCTCCAGATTCAGGGCAACGGCCAAATACCGCTGGAAATTATCTTTGATCACCTTGATGCCCTTTTGCGTATCCCGAATGCTGAGGCGGGGGTGATAGCCCTCCGGAAGGATCAGTCTGTCGATTGCCATTGCTCTTCATCTCCTTTTGCGGGTAAAAATAAAATCATTAACCTTTATTTTACTATCTTTTTCTGTGTTTCGCAACCCCTAAAAGCGATAAAAACCCATAGGGGAAAAACGAAAAATTATGCAATATGTTGGGTAAAACCCAGCGCTTTTTTCGATGCTGAAAAAAGGTGAAAATCTGTAAAAAAAGCCTGTAAAAAGGGTGGGGAAATGTAGAAAATCCCTTGACTTTTTTGTGCTTCGGATTTAAGATGGAATAGTAAGCAGGGGAGTATGTCCGCTGCTGCATAAGTGTGTAAAATATTTTTAATTGGAGGAGATACCAATGAACGCTTATATGCAGAGAGTTCTGGAGGAAGTCAAGGCCCGTAACGCTAACGAGCCCCTGTTCCTGCAGACCGTTGAAGAAGTCTTCGAGAGCCTGGAGCCCATCGTCGAGAAGAACGGCGACCTGTACGAGAAGTACGGCATCCTGGAGAGAATGTGCGAGCCCGATCGTATGATCCAGTTCCGTGTGACCTGGGTTGACGACAATGGCAAGCCCCATGTCAACCGCGGCTTCCGCGTCCAGTTCAATGGTTCCATCGGTCCTTACAAGGGCGGCCTGCGTTTCGCAAGCGACGTTACCCTGGACACCATGAAGTTCCTGGGCTTCGAGCAGACCTTTAAGAACAGCCTGACCAGCCTGCCTCTGGGCGGCGGTAAGGGCGGCTCCGACTTCAGCCCCATCGGCAAGTCCGATATGGAAGTCATGCGCTTCTGCCAGGCCTTTATGACCGAGCTGTATCGCCACATCGGCCCCGATGTCGACGTTCCCGCTGGTGATATCGGCGTTGGTGCTCGTGAGATCGGCTTCCTGTACGGCCAGTACAAGCGCATCAAGGCTGCTTGGGAGAATGGCG
The DNA here is from genome assembly GCA_017548175.1 of Clostridia bacterium. The sequence goes on from JAFYMZ010000155.1 coordinate 4,846, forward strand.
TTCTGACCGGTAAGGGCTTCAGCTACGGCGGCTCTCTGATCCGTCCCGAAGCTACCGGTTACGGTGCTGTTTACTACCTGCTGGAGGTCCTGAAGCACGAGGGCGAGACCATCGAGGGCAAGCGTATCGCTGTTTCCGGCTACGGCAACGTGGGCTGGGGCATCATGAAGAAGGCTGCTCAGCTGGGTGCTAAGGTTACCTACTTTGCTGGTCCCGACGGCTACATCCACGATCCCGATGGCGTTACCGGCGAGAAGCTGGACTTCATCCTGGAGATGCGTGCTAAGGATCCCATGCACTGCCAGCCCTACGCTGAGAAGTACGGCTGCACCTTCGTTCCCGGCGAGAAGTGCTGGGGCGTTAAGGATGTAGATGTCTACATGCCCGCTGCTACCCAGAACGACGTCAACCTGGATTGGGCTAAGAAGATCGCTGAGTCCGGTGTTAAGTACTACATCGAAGTTGCCAACATGCCCACCACCAACGAGGCTCTGGCATTCCTGCGTTCTCAGAAGCACATCATCGTTGCTCCTTCCAAGGCTGTTAACGCTGGTGGCGTTGCTACTTCCGGCTTCGAAATGTCTCAGAACAGCATGCGCTACAACTGGACTGCTGAAGAGGTCGACGCTCGTCTGCATCAGACCATGATCAACATCTACAACGCTTCCGTCGAGGCTGCTGAGGCTGCTGGCCTGGGCTACGACCTGGTCGCCGGTGGTAACATCGCTGGCTTCATGCGCGTTGCTGACGCTATGATCGCTCAGGGTTTGGTCTAATTTAACAGATCGTTCCAAAAGAACTAAAAGATCCCCGCTGCAATCGCAGCGGGGATTTTTCTTGCTTGATTTGATTACTAAAAGTTATAATTTGTAGAAATATGCTACGAATTGTATAAATCAATCTTTCGTCAGGTCTTCCATAGTGCCACTTACCAGTTTCAGCAGGTCGTCGGGGGCCAGCTCGATCTGCTGGCCGATCTTGCCGGCGCTGACGATGATGGTCTCCTGCAGGATGGCGGTCTCGTCCAGATAAATGGGGTAGGGCTTTTTCAGTCCCACGGGGCTGCAGCCGCCACGGACGTAGCCGGTGACCTTGTTGATGTCGGCCACGGGGATCATAGCCACGGATTTTTCGCTTGCGGCCCGGGCGGCTTTCTTCAGATCCAGTTCGCCGGTGACGGGAATGACAAAGACGGCGTAATTGCCGCTGGCGCCGCGGGTGACCAGGGTCTTGAACACCTGTGCCGGGTCTCGACCGATGAGGGATGCCACGGTGATGCCGTCCACGGCGTCCTTGCCGTGGGGGTAGGTGTGGGCGGTATAGGAAATGCCGGCCTGTTCTACCAGGCGCATGGCGTTGGTCTTTTGTTCTGCTGCCATAAAAAGTCCCTCCTTTGGGATGTTACACATAGCATACCACATCTTGGGCAAAAAGAAAAGCGGCACTTGCGTGCCGCTTTTGTGTATGTAGGGATCAATCCAGCAGAGTGAACTCCACCATGGTCTGGCTGCGGCGGTAATCGCCGAAGGGCAGGCCGCGATCTTCATATTCGATCTCGCCCAGCTGATTGTCATAGGGGTCTGCACGCCAGTGCATCTTGGGGGGATCAAACTCGGCCTGGAACTGGCGGTTGGCAATGGTGCGATAGCAGTCCAGATTACCGAAGTAGAAGGCATGACGCTCTTCGTCGCCATCACAGAATGCGCTGCCGCCGAAGGACAGGTCAGCCAGCATCCAGCCGTAGGGAGCCACATAGAAACGTGCCCAGTCGTGCGCGCCCACATCGCCGGGCTCGGAGAACAGGCCGGTCTGCCACTGGCAAGGAATGCCGGCGCAGCGGCACAGGGTAATGAACAGCAGGGTCTGCACGCCGCAGTCACCACGGGCGTTGCGTGCGCAGTTTTCGGGGATGTTCTCCAGACCGAAGTAAGCGCGCATGAAGGAGTAACGTACACGCTTGGTGGTGAAGTCGTAGAATGCCTTGGCCTTCTCGATGGGAGAGGTCATACCCTGGGTCAGTTCTTCTGCCAAAGCGCGGATGAAGGGGGTAAAGACGATCTGAGGCTGGATCTCTTCGGTGTCAAAAGTGGGCTGCACGGCATCGGGGATGATCTGGAAGGGATCGCAGTAGGTGGCGGTGTAGTCGTAGGAATACTCTACCCAGAACTCGTGGTTCTCCTGCATCACTTCTTCCCAGAAGATGGTGCGCTGCTCGGCATCTTCGGCTGCAATGTGGGTGGGGGTACCGTAGGTGTCGTGGATGACGATGTTGCTCTGCTGCTCGCAAGCCAGAGGAATGGGCACATGCACGCGCACCAGCTTGCCGGGCTCAAAGGCCTCGTCCTTGATGCGGACGGAAGCACGGATGCGGATGTGCGCCGTCTGGCTGCCCTTGTTCTTGATCATAGAACGCATTTCGGCGCGACGCTCCAGCTTGGCAGCGGCGTTGCCTTCAATGCCGCCAACGGCACTGCTCTTGCAGCGGTTAGCGAAGGCGGGATAGGTCTTCTTCAGGGTGCCCACGAAGGAGTTCACCAGATGTACTTCGCCGTTGACATAGATCCAGTCGATGCGGTCACTGTCCATCAGCTCCTGCAGCTCTTCCATGGTAAAGTCGGGGATGTCTTCCTGCACGCGTGCCAGACCGGTCTCCATAGTATAGCGGAAGTCGGCAGGCAGACGGACGATCAGTTCGCGCTGCAGAACCAGACAGTTCCGCAGGGCCTCGGGCACGCCTTCGTCACCCAGCTTGCGGTCGATGAGCTCAATGGCTTTGTCAAAATAACCGGCCAGCTTGTAGCGCTGAATGTTCTCGGGCAGACCCACGTTCAGGTATTTGAAATAATCGTTCTGATACATAAGCAACTCTCCTTTATTTGATATGTGCTCTATCTGTCATCATACATCAAATATTCTGAAAAAGGAAGAGGAATTCGGAAAAAAGCGGTCGAAAATATTATTCCATATGAAAAGCAAAATGGAAACCGCTATATAGCGCGGACGGAAAAAGAAAACCCACGGAAAAGTTTTGAAACTGTACGCAATAGAAAAACACAAGATGGTGTGTGGCGGCGGAAAAGTTGTCAATTGGAGAATTGTCACAAAATAAAAAACGGAACACTATATTTTGTACTCCTTTTGCTATTGACACTATATTCTGTGCGTTATATAATGTATAATACACGGCGGATGCCCCACAAGATATTGTGGATGATGTTTGAAAAATAGTAAAGTGAGAATAGAGAAGCGATAACAGGAAGGGGAACGAGCGAATGAAGATCATCAAGCGTAACGGCGCAGAAGAGACCTTTGACGTAACAAAGATCATCAACGCCATTCAGAAAGCAAATGATACCGTAGACGACAAGTACAAACTGACCCGCGTGCAGGTGCAGCGCATTGCACAGGCTGTCGTGCTGTCCTGTGAAGAAATGAACCGCACTCCTGCGGTGGAAGAGATCCAGGACTTTGTAGAAAAGCACATCATGGCCCACGGTGCCTTTGAAGTTGCCAAGAACTACATCACCTATCGTTATACCCGTACGCTGGTGCGTCAGAAGAACACCACCGACGATAAGATCATGTCTCTGATCGAGTGCAACAACGAAGAGGCCAAGCAGGAGAACGCCAACAAGAACCCCGTGGTCAACTCCACCCAGCGTGACTACATCGCCGGCGAAGTTTCCCGCGATATCACCAACCGTCTGCTGCTGCCCAAGGAGATCGTGGACGCCCACAACGAGGGCATCATCCACTTCCACGATGCCGACTATTTTGCGCAGCACATGCACAACTGCGATCTGGTGAATCTGGAGGATATGCTGCAGAACGGTACCGTCATCACCGATACCCTCATCGAGCGTCCCCACAGCTTCTCCACCGCCTGCAATATCGCAACCCAGATCATCGCACAGGTTGCTTCCAACCAGTACGGCGGTCAGTCCATCTCTCTGGCACATCTGGCACCCTTTGTGCAGGTCAGCCGTGAGAAGATCCGCGCCAACGTAGAGGCCGAGATGGAAGCCGTCGGCGCCAACGTCACCGAAGAGCAGATCAAGAACCTCACCGAAAAGCGCCTGCGCGAAGAGATCCGCCGCGGCGTGCAGACCATCCAGTATCAGGTGGTCACCCTGCTGACCACCAACGGTCAGGCTCCCTTCGTCACCGTCTTTATGTATCTGGGCGAGGCTAAGAACGAGCAGGAGCAGGCAGACCTGGCTCTCATCATTGAAGAAGTGCTGGCACAGCGCTGCCAGGGCGTCAAGAATGAGAAGGGCGTGTGGGTCACGCCCGCATTCCCCAAGCTGATCTACGTGCTGGAAGAAAACAACATCCACGAAGATTCTCCCTACTGGTACCTGACCAAGCTGGCTGCCAAGTGCACCGCCAAGCGTATGGTGCCCGACTATATCTCCGCCAAGAAGATGATGGAGCTGAAGGGCGACGTGTACGCCTGCATGGGCTGCCGCAGCTTCCTGACTCCCGACCGCTTTACCGATGCAGGCATCGGCAACATTGCCAATGCGGGTAACTATGAGCCCGGCAAGCACCGGTATTACGGCCGCTTCAATCAGGGCGTCGTTACCATCAACCTGCCCGATGTGGCACTGTCCAGCGGCGGCAATCTGGACAAGTTCTGGAAGATCTTTGACGAGCGTATGGATCTGTGCTATCGCGCACTGATGTGCCGTCACGAGCGTCTGAAGGGCACCCTGTCCGATGCTGCTCCCATTCTGTGGCAGTACGGCGCTTGCGCCCGTCTGGCCAAGGGTGAGCCCATCGACAAGCTGCTGTTCGATGGTTACTCCACCATTTCTCTGGGCTATGCAGGTCTGTATGAGTGTGTCAAGTATATGACCGGTAAGAGCCACACCGACCC
>JAFYMZ010000156.1 GCA_017548175.1 Clostridia bacterium
ACCTGACCTTTGAGGATACCCAGTACGGGCCGGAGTTTTCGCATTTGGCAGAGGAACTGGTCCGTCGGGGTTGGAGTCCCCGAATCATCTGCGAGTCTGCCGGCACGCAGGCCGAGGATGCGCTGGAAATGAAGCGCATGTATCGGGCGGCGCGCGGCGAATAAAGGAGATGCAGGCTATGACAAGATTGGAAAAAATCGCCGCCATGCTGCGGCAGCGTGAGCTGGATGCCATGCTCATCACCGGAGAAGAAAATCTGTGCTATGCCACCGGCTTTGTAGGGCTGGAGGGTATGGTGTTTATCACCGCGGCGGGAAAAGGCTGGTGCTTTACCGACTCCCGTTACATCGAGGCTGCAACGGCTGCGGTAGCGCCGCTGGGGTATACCGTCATCCAGCCGGAAAAGGGCTATGCCCAGACGGCACAGGATCTGGTGCTGGAGGAGAACGTCGGCACGCTGGGCTTTGAGGATCGGGTGATGACCTATGATGCCTATCAGACTTATTCTGCCGCCATCGGCTGCCATCTGGTGCCGGTGAAGGATGCCTTTGAGGTGCTGCGTGAGGTAAAAGAGCAGGTGGAAGTGGACTGCATCATTGCGGCCCAGCGCATTGCGGAGCAGGCGCTGGAGCGGCTGCTGCCCTACATCAAACCCGGTGCGGTAGAGACCGAATTGGCAGCGGAGCTGGAGCATCAGATGCGTCTGCTGGGCAGCACGGGCGTGTCCTTCCCCACCATTCTGGTGTCGGGTGCCAAGAGCAGCCTGCCCCACGGCACGCCGGGAGATAAAAAGATCGCCGCAGGCGACTTCGTCACCATTGACTTTGGTGCTATGGTGGGCGGTTATCACTCGGATATGACCCGTACCTTTGCCGTCGGGTATGCCACCGACGAAATGAAGCGCGTGTACGATACCGTGCTGCAGGCGCAGCTGGCCGGCATCGAGGCGCTGGAAGTGGGCAAGCCCGGCTGCGACGTGGACAAGGCGGCCCGTGATATTATCGAGCGGGCCGGCTACGGAAAATACTTCGGCCACGGCTTGGGTCACAGCTTGGGCTTGAACATCCACGAAAGCCCCCGTGCCTCCAAGGCATGGCCTCATCCTTTCAAGGAGGGCAATATCATCACCATCGAGCCGGGTATTTATCTGCCCGGAAAGTTCGGTGTGCGCATCGAGGATATGGTGTATTTGTCGCCGGAAGGCAAGGTGAACCTGACAAAAGCCCCGAAAACCTTGCAAATCCTGTAGGATTTGACGGTTTCGGTCAGCTTTCTTTTTGTTACCTATTGATTTTTTTGCAAAAACCTAGTAAAATATTTCTGATCAACTACGTATTTTAAATTTGGGAGGATTATCTATATGATTAGCGCAGGCGATTTTAGAAACGGCAAGACTTTTGAGATGGACGGCCAGGTTTTCCAGGTTGTGGAATTCCAGCATGTTAAGCCCGGTAAGGGCGCAGCTTTCGTCCGTACCAAGTATAAGAACGTCATCACCGGTGCAGTGGTAGAGCGCAGCTTCAACCCCACCGATAAGTTCGAGGAAGCAGTCATCGAGCGTCGTACCATGCAGTACCTGTATGCAGACGGCGATCTGTACTACTTCATGGACGTTGATACCTACGAGCAGGAGCCCATCAACGGCAACAAGCTGGGTGACGGCTTCAAGTTCGTTACCGAGAACATGGAGTGCAAGGTTCTGTCCTTCAAGGGCAGCGTCTTCGGCGTTGAGCCCCCCATGTTTGTTGACCTGGTTGTTGCAGAGACCGAGCCCGGCGTCAAGGGTGATACCGCTACCAACGTAACCAAGGTCGCTACTCTGGAGACCGGTGCCGTTGTTCGCGTTCCCCTGTTCATCAACGAGGGCGAAAAGATCCAGATCGACACCCGTACCGGTGAGTATCTGGGCCGTTCCAAGAACTAAAATTAACCAATTACGTTATATTCTATCGAAGGAGGGACATTCCATATGACCATTACCGAAAAGACCGCTTATTTGAAGGGCCTGCTGGAAGGCCTGGGCCTGGATAAGCAGACCAACGAGGGCAAGCTGTTCGCCGCTATCATCGAGGCTCTGGACGATATCGCTCAGACCGTTGCCGAACTGGACGAAGAGGTTTGCACCATCAATGACGAGATGGATCTCATCGAGGAAACTCTGGAAGAGATCGACGGCAGCCTGGAGGAAATGGACGAGGATCTGGACGATCTGTGCGAGATCCTGGAAGAGCATTGTGCCGAAGAAGGCGACGAGGACGACCTGTGGGATATCCACGATGACGAACTGGAGGACGAAGAACTGTGGGAAGAGGATGAGGAAGTTGAAATGTATCAGCTGACTTGCCCCACCTGCGGCGAGCACATCGTCTTTGACGAAGACACCCTGGCCAAGGGCGAGATGAAGTGCCCTCACTGCGGCGAAGATCTGGAGTTTGACCTGTCTGCTCTGGAAGCCGAAGAAGAGTTCGACGAAGAATAAAAAACGCATAAAAGGGTGGACGGAAGTCCACCCTTTTTGTATCCAAGGGAAACGGGGAGAGATGGAGATGAAGCGAGGGATCATCGCCATGAGCGGTGGTGTGGACAGCAGTGTGGCAGCATTGCTGATGCAGCAGCAGGGCGATGCGCTGCAAGGCGTGACGCTGTTGCTGCAAAGCCGTGCGGCTGATGCCTGCGGCAGCGGCAGTGATGCCGCCGATGCCGCCAAGGTGTGCGAAAAACTGAAGATGCCGCACCAAACCTGGGACCTGCGGGACGCGTTCCGCAGACAGGTGCAGGATCGCTTTTGTGCCTGCTACCGCAGTGGCGGCACGCCCAATCCCTGTATTGATTGCAACCGTTACCTGAAGTTTGGCGCGATGCTGGATCGGGCGCTGGAAGACGGCTGGGATTATATTGCCAGCGGTCACTATGCCCGGGTAGAATGGGACGAAAATCGGGCACGCTGGGTGCTGAAGAAGGGCTTGGATGCAGGCAAGGATCAGAGCTACGTGCTGTATGCCCTGACCCAGCATCAGCTGGCACATTTGCGGCTGCCTTTGGGCGGTCTGCGGAAGGAACAGGTGCGCGCCATTGCGGCAGAGCAGGGCTTTGCCAGCGCCAACCGACCCGACAGCCAGGACATCTGCTTCGTACCCGATGGGGATTACACCGCCTTTTTGCAGCAGCATACCGGCGCGGCACTGACCCCCGGCAATTTTGTGCTGGCAGAGACCGGACAGGTGCTGGGAAAGCATCGGGGTATGGAGGCCTATACCATCGGTCAGCGAAAGGGTCTGGGCATCTCGTGGAGCGAGCCGCTATACGTGGTGGACAAGCGCGAAAGCGACAATGCCGTGCTGCTGGGGCGCAACAGAGACCTGTTCCGCACCCGGTTGGAAGCCGGTGATTGCAATTGGATCGCTATGGAAGCGCTGACGGAACCCATGCGGGTGACGGCGCGCACAAGATATCATCAGACGGAAACGCCGGCCACCATTTCGCCCTTGCCGGACGGCGGGGTAGAGGCCGTATTTGACACGCCCATCCGGGCCATCACCCCCGGACAGGCGGTAGTGTTTTATCAGGATGACTTGGTGGTGGGAGGAGGTACCATCCGATGAGCAGAACGGAACGCAGCGAACTGCTGCTGGGCAAAGATGCCACCGAAAAACTGCGGGGCAGTTATGTGGCGGTGTTTGGCATTGGCGGCGTGGGCAGTTATGCGGCAGAAGCACTGGCGCGGGCCGGTGTGGGCCGCCTGTTGCTGGTGGACAATGACACCGTCAGTGAGAGCAATATCAACCGTCAGCTCATCGCCTTGACCGATACGGTGGGCCTGCCCAAGACCGAGGTGATGGCCCGTCGCATCGCCGCCATCAATCCCGAT
>JAFYMZ010000157.1 GCA_017548175.1 Clostridia bacterium
AGATCGTGGGCATTTTTGGTATACGGGAGTTTACCGAGTTTGGCGAGACCGCGAAAGAAGTATTTTACAATCCGTGGAACGCCATCTATATCCCGGCCAACGCCGCGCCCAATGCACCGGAAGGGCCGATCCAGCCGAGTTTGATCACCATAGAGCTGCAAAACGGCAGCATCAACGAATTCAAGACGGCTGTGGAGGAAATGGGGCTGACCGATCAGGTGCCCGGAGAATATGAGATCAAGTTCAGTTACTTCGACCAAGGTTATGCCAAGATCCATCCCGGTTTGATTGAAATGAACCGCAACGCCAAGATCTTGCTGGGTCTGTCGGCGGCGCTGCTGGCGGTGACGATGATCTTAACGGCGTTCTTGTTCAGCCGACAGCATAAGCACAGTGCGGGCATCCTGCGGATGCTGGGCGGCAGCAAGGGGCAAGCCTTCACCGCCATTCTCGTTTGCGCCGCTGCGGTGGTAGCCGCGGGCGGCATCGTGGGCACGATCCTCGGCGGCGCGCTGACGCAAAGCGTAGGCGCAAGCATTTTGGGTGATGTGGAAAGCACTACCGTAGCTTTGGCCACGGGCGGAAATACTGGTTTGACGATTCTGACCGGCCTGGGCTGCATCGTACTGTTCCTGCTGCTGACGGCGATCTTTACGGCGACCTACATCGGAAAAGAACCCCGACAGCTTCTGCCCAAAGATCAGGCATAAATTACATACCAACCCGCTCCGGCGCAGAAAACGGCCGGAGCGGGTTTTCTTTGGGAGATATATTCTTTTCCGGGAAATTGCTCTTTACAGATGGCGTAAAAACAGGTATGATATATTAGATGTAGTATGTGTGTATCTGCATCAATACTCTAAATGTCATTTGGAGGGCTTATGAACGAAAAAATCACCGCTTGCCTGCAGCAGGTGCGGAAACCCGCCCGCTATGCCGGCGGCGAATACAATTCCATTGTCAAGGACAAGGCACAGGTCGATCTGCGCTTTGCCATGTGTTTCCCCGATCTGTATGAGATCGGCATGAGCCATCTTGGCAGCAAGATCATCTACGGTCTGCTGAACCGGATGGACGGTGTCTGGTGCGAACGTGCCTATAATCCCGCTGACGATATGGAGCAGGAGATGCGCAAGCGCAATCAGCCGCTGTATGCGCTGGAAAGCGGCGACCCCATCGGCGAGTTTGATATTCTGGGTTTTACGCTGCAGTATGAAATGAATTATACCGGCGTGCTGAACATGCTGGATTTGGCCGGTGTGCCCAAGTTTGCCAAGGATCGCGGCGAGGATGCACCTCTGGTCATTGCCGGTGGCCCCTGCGTTTACAACCTGGAGCCCATGGCTGATTTCTTCGACCTGATCCAGATCGGTGAGGGTGAAGAAATGCTGCCCGAAGTGGTGGAACTGTACCGCGAATGCCGTAAGGCCGGCAAGAGCAAGCAGGAATATCTGCAGGAAGCTGCCAAAATTCAGGGTGTGTATGTCCCCGCATTTTACAATGTGACCTACAATGAGGACGGCACCGTTGCCGCCATCGAACCCACCAACGGTGCAGCCAAGGTGGTGCGTAAGCGCGTGGTCGCCGATCTGGATAAGGCTTATTATCCCGACCGCTTTGTGGTTCCTTCCACCGAAGTCGTGTTCGACCGCGCTATGGTAGAACTGTTCCGCGGCTGCCGTCGCGGCTGCCGTTTCTGCCAGGCCGGTTATACCTACCGCCCCATCCGCACTCGCAAGCCCGAGACGGTAGAGGCACAGGCCAAGGCACTGATCGCCAATACCGGCTGGGACGAGGTCTCCCTGACTTCGCTGAGCTCCAGCGACTATCCTTATCTGACCGCCCTGTGCGACAATCTGGTGGCAGAGTTCGAACCCAGACACGTCAATCTGGCACTGCCTTCGCTTCGTGCCGACAGTTTTGACCTGCGTCTGGTGCAGAACATTCAGAAGGTGCGCAAGAGCGGCCTGACCTTTGCACCCGAAGCCGGCAGCCAGCGTCTGCGCGATGTCATCAACAAGAACCTGCGGGAAGAAGATCTGCTGAATGCCTGTAAGACCGCCTTTGCAGCCGGTTATCAGAGCGTGAAGCTGTACTTTATGATGGGTCTGCCCACCGAGACCGATGAGGATTTGCTGGGCATCAGTCAAATCGTCCGCAACGTAATTGCCACCTTCCGCGAGCACGGAAAGAACAAGTCTCGCGGTCTGCGTATCAACGTGGGCGTTTCTACCTTTGTACCCAAGGCGCAGACTCCCTTCCAGTGGGTGCCGCAGGCCAGCGGGGAAGAGGTGCGCCGCCGTCAGCAGCTGCTGATGGAAAGCCTGCGCATCAAGAATGTGTCTTACAGCCTGCACCGTTATGACACCAGCTTCCTGGAGGCTGTGCTGGCACGCGGTGACCGTAAACTGGCTCCCGTGCTGTATCGTGCTTGGGAACTGGGCTGCAAGCTGGACGGCTGGGACGAGCATTTTGACAAGGAAAAGTGGGATCAGGCCTTCGCCGACTGCGGCGTAGACCCCAGCTTCTATGCAAACCGTGAGATGGGCAAGGATGAGATCCTGCCTTGGGATCATATTTCTTCCGGCGTGACCAAGACCTATCTCCGCAGCGAACACGACCGTGCCATGGAGGGTGTAGCAACCCCCGACTGTAAAGCCGGCTGCCGTGGCTGCGGTGCACTGAGCCTGACGGGAGGTACCTGCGATGTTTAAAGTACGACTGAAGTTTTCCAAGACCGGCGCCGCTGCCTATACGTCTCATCTGGATCTGATGAAGATGCTGCAGCGCAGCTTTGTCCGTGCCGGCCTGCCTCTGCGCTATTCCGAGGGTTTCAATCCTCATATCTGTATGTCGATTCTGGTGCCCTTGTCCACCGGTTATGAGAGCCTGTGCGAACTGTGTGACATCGAACTGACTTGTGACGAAATGCCCGAAGGTCTGGTGGACAAGCTGAATGCAGCATTTCCTCGCGGCATCCGTGCGCTGGAAGCCATTCCCGCCGTCCGTCCGCCTCGCCACGTAGCACGCTGCATCTATCAGCTGACGATGCCTGCCGGTGATACCGAGGCAATGGCGGAACTCTTCAAGAGTCCTGTGATGCTGGATAAGCGCTCCAAGCGCGGCATCAAGGAAGTGGACATCTGCCCCTACATCCGTGAGATTTCTTTTGAAACGGCAGGGGAGAAGGTACTGTGCCGCTGCGTGCTGGATGCAGGAAATGACCCGCTGAATCCCTTGTATATCGCCCGTGCCCTGCAGAAGGCCGAGCTGATCCCGGAGGATGCGGTCGTGACCTATTTGAGACAAGAAATTTTGGATGAAAACGGAGAAATTTTCTTCTAAAAACCTTGCAATTTCATAATTGATATGTTATAATACCCAAGCATGTATTACGGGCGGTCCTCTGCCATTGTCAGGGCAAGAACGTCTATGACGAAAGGAAAATGTATATTATGGATCTGATGAAGCATCTGACAGAGTCCCAGCTGAAGGAGAACGCTGGCAATTTTGGTATCGGTGACACCGTTCGTGTCCACGCCAAGATCAAGGAAGGTTCTCGTGAAAGAATCCAGGTTTTCGAGGGCACCGTTATCGCTAAGAAGCACGGTGGCATCCAGGAGACCATGACCGTTCGCCGCGTGTCCTACGGCGTCGGTGTCGAGAAGACTTTCCCCATCCACAGCCCCAACATCGAGAAGGTTGAGGTCGTGCGTAAGGGTAAGGTCCGTCGTGCAAAGCTGTACTACCTGCGTGACAGAGTGGGTAAGGCCGCCAAAGTCAAAGAGGACATCTAAGTCTGTAAAAAATTTGAGGGACGGTCTTCGTCCCTCTTATTTTTCTATTGGCTTATATTTTCCGGGAAGGAGGTGCCGAAAATGCAAGTGCCAAAACGCCAATATGTGCGAAAAACACCGGAGTCTGCATCCGAGATTTATTTTTGGGCAAAGACCTTGTCTGTCGCATTGATTGCCTTGATTTTGGTCAATACATTCTTTCTGCGCCTTTCTACCGTGTCCGGCTCGTCGATGTTCCCAACGCTGAACAATATGGATCAGCTGCTGCTGCAGGTAGCCGGATATAATACCCGGCGGAACCCGGCAGAACGGGGCGACATCGTCGTAGTCATCTCAGAGGAGTATGGCAGCGATATTCCGCTGGTAAAGCGCATCATCGGTGTGGCCGGTGATGTGATCGACATCACCGAAGACGGACGCGTTTCCGTCAACGGCACGGTGTTGCAGGAAGATTACATTTCCGAACCCATTCGGTCGGGAGAGCGGGGAAGCGTCAGTTATCCCTACACCGTCAGTGCGGGTTGTGTATTTGTAATGGGCGATAACCGTAACCTTAGCCAAGACAGTCGTGATTTGGGCGAGATCCCTTGTGATGGCATTGTAGGCAAGGCGGTTGTTCGCATTTGGCCCCTGAACAAGTTTGGAGGTGTGGAATGAGCATCAATTGGTATCCCGGTCATATGGCGAAGACCCGACGGGTCATGCTGGAAGATCTGAAGCATATCGATATGGTCTGCGAGGTCATCGATGCCCGCATTCCCAAAAGTTCCCGAAATCCCGACCTGAACCGTCTGTGTCAGGGTAAGCGCCGTATGTTGGTGCTCAACCGTGCCGATCAGGCAGACCCTGTGATGACGCAAAAATGGATGGCGTATTATCGGGCACAGGGCTATACCGTTTTGGAGACCGACAGCCAGAAAGGCGGTTTTTTGCCCGCCTTTACCAAAAGCGCACGCCAGTGCTGCGCCGATCTGATTGCCAGATTGGAGGCAAAGGGCCAGACCGGAAAAAGCATCCGCATTATGATCATGGGCATCCCCAATGTGGGTAAGTCCTCGTTCATTAACCGATTGCTGGGCAAGAAGGCAGCCGTGGCTGCGGACAAGCCCGGTGTCACCCGCGGAAAACAGTGGTTCAGCCTGCCCGGCGGCTTTGATTTTATGGATACGCCCGGTATGCTGTGGCCCAAGATCGACACCGACGAGATGGGTTATCTGCTGGCATTCACCGGCACCATCCGCGATGAGATCCTGGATCTGGAAGACCTGGCTTGCCACCTGATCGATGTGCTGAAAGTGCAAGCGCCTGCTGCACTTGTAAAGCGATATAACTTGCCGGAAGAATTCCCCGAGGAGAACTACGAAACACTGGAAAATATGGCCCGGAAACGCGGCTTTTTGCAGGGTGGCGGCGTGTGTGATACCGAGCGTATGGCACGCGTGCTGATGGATGAGTTCCGCGGCGGAAAACTGGGCCGTATCACGCTGGAATCTCCCCCTGTGGAGACCGAGGAGTCTGCGGAATGATCGGCGAAATGTACCGGTTTGAAGCGCTCTGCCGTGAAAAAGGCTTTGTTGCCGTTTGCGGCGTGGACGAAGCCGGCTGCGGTCCCTTGGCGGGTCCCGTATGTGCCGCTGCTGTGATCTTGGATCCCAACGACCCGATCCCGGGACTGAACGATTCCAAGAAACTCAGCGAGAAGAAGCGCGATGCGCTCTTTCCGGAGATCCAGGCCCGGGCGCTGGCTTGGGGCATTGGCTCTGCATCTGCGGCAGAGATCGATGAGATCAATATTCTGCAGGCTCGCTTTTTGGCTATGCGCCGTGCGGTAGAACAACTGCAGGTGCGTCCGGATTTTGCACTGGTGGACGGAAACCGGGATCCCGGCATCCCCGATGTGGAGACCCTCTGCATCGTCAAAGGTGACGCTCAGTCTGCCAGTATTGCGGCGGCTTCCATTTTGGCCAAGGTCACCCGTGACCGACTGATGATGGAGCTGGATGCCCAATATCCGCAGTATCAGTTTGCCAAGCACAAGGGGTATCCCACGGCACTGCACCAGCAGCTTGTGTTGGAGCACGGCCCATGTCCCCAGCATCGGCAGACTTTTCTCAAGAAGATCTATGCGAGGGCCGGCAAATGAACAGCAACATTCGCGGCAAAGCCGGTGAAGCAATGGCGGCAGATTTCCTCCGCGCACGTGGCTATACTATTTTGGATGCCGGCTATCGCAGCGCATTCGGCGAGATCGACCTGATTGCAAAAAAACGCAATTGTGTGGCATTCGTTGAAGTCAAACTGCGAAAGAATGACCGCTTTTCCCGCGCCTGTGAAGCAGTGACCCCTGCCAAACAGGATCGCCTGCGGCAGACGGCACTCCAGTGGGTGAGTCAATACGGCGAGCCGAAGGAATGTCGGTTTGACGTCATTGAGATCTACACTCAAACCGGCGAGATCTGTCATTTAGAAGGCGCATTTGTATAAAGAAACCCGACCCTGAGGAGTCTTATGGCACTGTATGTAATTGGCGATGCTCATTTTTCTGAAGGTTGCGAAAAGCCCATGGATGTGTTCGGCGGCCGTTGGATCGGCTACCGCGACAAACTGATCGAGGGCCTTTCTGTGCTGCAGGAAGAAGATACGCTGGTACTGTGCGGTGACTTTTCCTGGGGTATGAGCCTGCAAGAGGCGTTGCCGGATTTCCGTCTTTTGGACAGTTTTCCCGGTCGAAAACTGCTGCTGAAGGGCAACCACGACTATTGGTGGGAAACTGTTGCAAAAATGCAGCGTTTTTTTGCAGAATATCATATAAAATCCATTGATTTTTTGCACAATAACTGCTTTACTTATAATGAAGTAGTTTTGTGCGGAACACGTGGTTGGTTTTTTGATAAGAACGACCAAACCACCACGGAAGACAAGATCTTCAAGCGTGAGGTCATGCGTTTGGAAGCCTCGCTGAAATGCGGAAAACAGGCAGGCGGTGAGAAACTGCTGTGCTTTTTGCATTATCCGCCGGTATGCGGTGGGGTAGAGGTTCCGCAGATGACCGAACTGCTGCAGCGCTACGGTGTGGATACCTGTTATTACGGACATCTCCATGGCGAAGCGATCCGGGGCGCATTCAACGGCGTGAAAAATGGCGTCAGCTATCGGCTGGTTTCAGCAGATGCACTGTCGTTCCGCCCGGTGCGCATCCTGTAAGTTTTGATTTTTATAAATAATATAGAAATATAAATATTGTATCTCTAAGGAGGACACAAAAGTGAAACTGACTAGCGTAGAAAAGAAAGAGAAGAGCCAGGTCCAGCTGACCGTGGTCGTGGACAAGGAGACCTTTGAGGCTGCTTGCCAGAAGGCTTACCGCAAGAATGTGGGCAGCATCAACATCCAGGGCTTCCGTAAGGGCAAGGCTCCCCGTAAGATGATCGAGAAGCTGTACGGCCCCGAGATCTTCTATGATGATGCTATGAACGAGTGCATCCCCGAGGCTTATGAGGCTGCTCTGGCTGAGAGCAAGCTGGAGCCCGTGGGTCAGCCCACTCTGGGCACCTGCGACGTGCAGGACGGCGAGTTTGTCTTCACCGTTCTGGTTCCCGTTACTCCCGAAGTTACCCTGAAGGCCTACAAGGGTCTGGAAGCTGAGAAGGAGACCGTCCGCGTTTACGCTAAGGAAGTGGACGAGGAGATCGAGAAGCTGCGTTCTCGTAACGCTCGCCAGATCACCGTGGATCGCGCTGTTGAGAACGGCGACGAGATCCTGCTGGACTTTGAAGGCTTTGTGGACGGCGTCGCTTTCGAGGGCGGCAAGGGTGAGAACTTCTCCCTGAAGATCGGCTCCGGCAGCTTCATCCCCGGTTTCGAGGAGCAGCTGATCGGCAAGAAGGCCGGCGAGTCCTGCGACGTTAACGTTACTTTCCCCGCTGAGTACCACGCTGAAGAGCTGGCTGGCAAGCCCGCCGTCTTCAAGTGCACCGTCAACGAGGTCAAGGCTGAAGAGAAGCCCGCTCTGGATGACGAGTTCGTAAAGGACGTTTCCGAGTTCGACACCGTGGACGAGCTGAAGGCTGACCTGAAGAAGAAGCTGCAGGAGAGCAAGGCTCAGAATGCTGACAACGCTTTCATGGATAAGATCATGGAGCAGCTGGTTGACGGTATGGAAGCTGACATCCCCGATGCGATGATCGAAGCCCGTCTGGACGCTATTGTGGAAGACTTCGGCTACCGTATCGCTATGCAGGGCATGGACCTGGAGTCCTACCTGAAGATGAGCGGTATGGAAATGCGTCAGTTCCGCGGCATGTTCCTGCCCCAGGCTGAGAAGCAGGTCAAGGTCCGTCTGGCTCTGGAGACCGTTGCAAAGCTGGAAGGCATCGAGGTTTCCGACGAGGATTGCACCAAGGAGCTGGAAGAACTGGCTAAGAACAACAACCTGACCATCGAGCGCGTACAGGAGCTGCTGCCCATGGAGACCCTGAAGAAGGATCTGCTGGTTCAGAAGGCTCAGGAGCTGGTCAAGGCATCTGCTGTTGTCGCAAAGAAGGCTAAGAAGGCCAAGAAGGACGAAACGGAAGCCGCCGAATAATCGACAGAATATTCACCGGTGCTCCGTGTAAAATGAAGAGTGTATTGCACCGTTGAAAGGAGAACTCCAATGGCATATATCCCTATGGTCGTGGAACAGACCAATCGCGGCGAGCGTTCCTTTGATATTTTCTCCCGCCTGCTCAATGATCGCGTCATCATCCTCTCTGATGAGGTAAATGACACCACTGCCAGTCTGGTAGTGGCCCAGCTTCTGTATCTGGAAGCACAGGATCCCGATAAGGACATTCATCTGTATATCAACAGCCCCGGTGGCTCTGTCACTGCCGGTATGGCCATTTATGACACCATGCAGTATATCAGCTGTGACGTGTCTACCATTTGCATGGGTATGGCTGCCAGCATGGGTGCATTTCTGATGTGTGCCGGCGCCAAGGGCAAGCGTTATGCGCTGCCCAACAGCGAAATTATGATCCACCAGCCTATGGGCGGTATGCAGGGTCAGGCTACGGATATGAAGATCCATGCCGCACGGATCCTGCGTATGCGTGAAAAACTCAATCAGATCATGAGTGAGCGTACCGGTCAGCCTCTGGAGATCATCCAGCGGGACACCGAGCGTGACTATTTCCTGTCTGCCCAGCAGGCTGTGGAATACGGTCTGATCGATAAGGTCATTGACAAGCGCTGAGAAATAAGGAGACACTATGGCAAGTGATAAGAGAGAGGTGCGCTGCAGTTTCTGCGGCCGCACACAGGAAGAGGTCAAGCGCATCATCGCCGGCCCCAACGCTTATATCTGCAACGAGTGTATTGCCATTTGTGCCGAAATTCTGGATGAAGAGGGAACGACAGAGGAACTTGCAGCACGTTTTGAGCTGGATGATTCTCTGCCGACTCCCGCCCAGATGAAGGAGCAGCTGGATGCGTATGTCATCGGCCAGGACCGTGCCAAGATCGCATTGTGCGTGGCTGTTTACAACCATTACAAGCGTATCCGGCATAAGGATGACGGCGATGTGGAATTGCAGAAGAGCAATATCCTGATGATCGGTCCCACCGGTAGCGGTAAGACCCATCTGGCACAGACGCTGGCCAAGAGCCTGAAGGTGCCCTTTGCCATTGCCGATGCTACCACGCTGACCGAAGCCGGTTACGTGGGTGAAGACGTAGAGAATATTCTGCTGCGTCTCATTCAGGCAGCGGATTATGACATCGAACTGGCCCAGCGCGGCATCATTTACATTGACGAACTGGACAAAATCGCCCGTAAGAGCGAGAATGCATCCATCACCCGTGATGTTTCCGGTGAAGGCGTACAGCAGGCTCTGCTGAAGATCCTGGAGGGTACGGTCGCCAATGTTCCGCCTCAGGGCGGCAGAAAGCATCCCCAGCAGGAGTTCATTCAGATCGATACCAGCAACATTCTCTTTATCTGTGGCGGCGCTTTTGACGGCATCGATAAAGTGGTGGAAAAGCGCGTTACCAACAAAGGTATCGGCTTTGGTGCCGATGTGCGTTCCAATAAGGACGTCAAGATTGGCGAACTGCTGAAGCAGGTAGAGCCTTATGACGTGCTGAAGTTCGGTATCATTCCCGAACTGGTTGGCCGTATGCCCGTGCTGGTCACGCTGGATCCTCTGGATGAAGAAGCATTGCTGCGGATCCTCACCGAGCCCAAGAATGCGCTGATCAAGCAGTATGAAAAGCTGCTGAGCTATGACGGCGTGAAACTGAAGTTCGAAGACGAGGCCCTGCGCGCCATCGTGCGTAAGGCACAGAAGCTGAACACCGGTGCACGCGGTCTGCGCTCGATCACCGAGCGGATCATGACGGACATTATGTTTGAAACTCCTTCCAATGATGCCATTTCTACGGTCATCATCACGGAAGAGTGTGCAAACGGAGAAAAGCCGCCGAAGGTACAACTGAAGAAATCTGCTGCAAAGATCGCAGAGTAATGATGTTCAAATAAAGGCCGATCCATTACGGGTCGGCCTTTTTTGTTACAGACAGATAGAGCAGTACCAGTGCGGTGCTGAGCAAGATGCCGCCAACGATGTCGGTGAGCCAATGCACACCGGAAAGTGTTCTTGCCGCCACCATAAAACCGCTGAACACGGCCAGCGCCCCAATCAGCGTTTTGCGTAATCCGGCATGCTTGATCCGGCTTTTTAACTGGAACATGGCGGTGGGCATCACACACAGCACCAGCA
>JAFYMZ010000158.1 GCA_017548175.1 Clostridia bacterium
AAAATCATCGGGGAAATAGTCGAGAAGGGTATACGGAGTAGAACCGGGATCTCGACCTGCAAATATGCGTGAATAATTTTCAATACCGGAACAGTACCCGATCTCGCGCATCATTTCAATGTCATATCGGGTACGCTGGGCAATGCGCTGCGCCTCGATGAGTTTTCCCTCTTGTTCAAAGCGCTTGACGGTCTCCGCCAGTTCCGCTTCGATATCCAAAATTGCCTCTTCCATTTTATCTCTGGGGATGGCATAATGAGAAGCAGGATAGATGGCGACGTGATCCACCACCCGCTGCACCGCACCGGTAAGCGGATGGATCTCGGAGATCCGGTCGATCTCGTCACCAAAGAACTCCACGCGAATGGCATAGTCATCGGTATACGCCAGATGGATCTCTACCGTATCGCCCCGCACCCGGAAGCGGTTGCGGTCAAAGTTCAAGTCATTTCGCTCGTACTGGATCTCCACCAGTTTGCGGCACAGAGCATCCCGCTCCCGCTGCTGCCCCGTGCGCAGCGAGATCACCATATTGGCATAATCGATGGGATTGCCCAGCGAGTAAATGCTGGACACGCTGGCCACGATGATCACATCCCGCCGCTCAAACAGGCTGGAGGTGGCAGAATGGCGCAGGCGGTCCAATTCCGCATTGGTGTCGGAATCCTTTTCAATATAGGTATCCGTAGAAGGAATATAGGCCTCCGGCTGATAATAGTCATAGTAAGAGACAAAAAACTCCACGGCATTGTTGGGGAAAAACTCACGGAACTCCGAGCAAAGCTGTGCCGCAAGGGTTTTATTATGCGTCAGCACCAGCGTCGGCCGCTGCAGCTGCTGGATCACATTGGCCATCACAAAAGTCTTGCCCGCGCCGGTAACGCCCAGCATCGTCTGCTCTTCAAAACCCAGTTTTGCGCCCCGTACAAGTTGTTCGATGGCCTGCGGTTGTCCACCGGCAGGTGCATACGGGCTGACCAGTTCAAATCCCGGCATCATGCCGCCTCCCTTCTATCTCAAAATCTCAATTTATCCACAAAACCCTTTACAGTTCGTACGGTGTAAAGCCGTTTTGCTTTAATGTAAACAACTTACGGAATCCAATGTCCCGCAGGTACTGTTTGGTTTCTTCAAAGGCAAAATCCACCGTATCCCGGTGGTGGCTGTCCGCCGAAAGGATCAGCGGTGCATCCAGTTCCTTCAGCACATACAGCAAATCGATGCTGGGATACGGCGCCGTCCGAAACCCTCTGGACATTGCACCGGTATTCACCTCAAAGATACATCCACTTTGCGCAGCCTGCCGCAGATACCGCTCCGCCAGTTTCCGGTAGGCTTCATTCTGCAGAAATTGCGAGGCTTCCAACTCATCAAACTTGGTGATCAGATCAAAATGCCCGATGATGTCCGGCTTTCTCCGCACGATGTAATCGCAAAACGTGCGGTAATAGCAATCTGCCAAAGCCAGCGGATCGCCGCCAAACACCGCAAGGCAGCGTTGAAAGGCTTCGTGGTTTGCATCAATGGAATAGTATTCCCCTTGGACGCAAAAATAGTGCGAGGAACCGATGATATAGTCATACCGGGTTCGGTCAATCGGCGACAACGCATCTTCTTCAATGCCAAGAAAAATCTGCAGTTGGTCTTTATACTGTTCTTTGAGCCGATTGATTTCCTTGATATAGCCCTCTGTATCTTTGACACAGCATCGCAAGTCATAAAGCGCGTATCCGTGTCCGGAAAAACCCAGTGCAGAAAAGCCTTTTTGAATCGCGGATTGCACCACTTCTTCTGCCGTGCTTTTTCCGTCACAAAAAACGGTATGGGTGTGAAAGTTCGTCTTCATAAGAATCCTCTTCCGCCTCTCATTCCAAGATCGATCGTTTCCTGGCTCTTTCTATATAGTATACCAAACTTTTGTTTGTAAATCAAGAAAAGCGAGGCTTCTCCCCCGCTTTTCTTCATAAACAGATTGCTTTCTTATCGCATACCCACGACGCCGCTGTCCGCCAGCGAGACGAAATCCCGATCGGCCACAATGATATGGTCCATCAGGTGCACACCGACCACGCCCAACGCCTCTTCCAGACGCCGCGTTGCGGCAATGTCTTCGTGGGACGGCAGTGCAACACCGCCGGGATGATTGTGCGCCAGAATGGCACCGGTGGCATTGTACTTCAGCGCGGTGGCTACGATCTTCCGCAGGTTGACCTCCGCCGCATACACACTGCCTTCGTGCACGATCGATGCATTCAGCACCCGGCACTTTTGGTCCAGACACACCAGATATACCACCTCTTGCGTATGGCTGATAAACCGCGGCAGTAAAAATGCGCCGGCTTTCTCACTGCTGTCCAAACAGATGTCCTGCTGCTGATCGGTATAATACGCCTGCGCAGTCTGTCCCAACAGTTTCAGATAGGCCGCCGCAGCCGGACCAACGCCCTCTACCTTTTCCAGTTCTTCAATGGGTGCATCCAGTACGGCACTGAAGCTGCCGAAGGTCTGCATCAAACGATGCGCCACTTCATTGGTATCTTTCCGCGGAATGGCGTAAAACAATAGCAGTTCCAATTTATTATGCGGTTCGAACCGATCCAAACCCTCTTCTAAAAATCGGCGCAGTAACCGCTGCCGATGTCCCTCGTGTACACCCATAGACTTCCCTTCTTTCTACCGGAGGTTATATCATGAAACGTATTTCCCGTCTATTTCTGTTGCTTCTCCTGCCGCTTCTGCTGACCGGCATCTCTGCCAAAGCCGAAGCTGCGCCTGCCGCCTTCCGCGCAATGTGGGTCTCTTCTGTCTATAATCTGGACTACCCCTCCAAAGCCGGACTTTCCGCATCCAAACTGCAGGCAGAAGCAGACAGCATCATTCAATATGCCAAAGACACCAAGATCACCGACCTGTTCCTGCAGGTGCGGTCTTCCGGTGATGCGTTGTATGCATCGGATATCTTCCCGTGGAGCGCCTATCTTTCCGGCAATGCCGGTGTTGCCCCAGACGGAAATTTTGACCCTCTTGCCTATTTCATCCAACAAGGACATGCTGCCGGCATTCGTATCCACGCCTGGGTAAACCCGTACATTCTCACCAGACAAAAAGCCGCTTCACGCGAGGCTGCCTTTGCACTGCTGACACCCGATCATCCGGCCCGAAACATTCCGCAGGCGGTTGTATACCACACCAACGGACAGCTTTATTTCGACTTGGGACATCCGGATGCACGGGCGCTCATCCTTGCCGGCATCCAAGAGATTTTGGACAAGTATGACGTGGACGGCATTCATTTTGATGACTATTTTTATCCCGATTCCAACTTTGACGATGCCGCCACTTATGCCCAATACGGCAACGGCCGCACTTTGGCAGACTTCCGTCGCGACGCTGTAAACGATCTCGTGGATCAGGTCTATGCGGCAGTCCATCAGGCATCTGATTCTGCCGTTTTTGGCATTTCTCCGTCCGGTATTTGGGCCAACGAAAGCAGCAACCCCTTGGGCAGCGAAACCGCCGGCAAAGAGGCCTATTATACGATGTATGCGGATTCCCGCAAGTGGATCAAAGAAAATATGGTGGACTATCTGATCCCACAGATCTATTGGCACACCGGCCACGAAAGCGCCGACTTTACCACCCTTGCAACCTGGTGGAATGATGTGGCTGAAGGCAGCAACGTGAAATTATACTTGGGCCTTGGTGCCTATCGGATGCAGGAATCCGATAAAGATCCTGCTTGGGAAGGAATCACAGAGATCCGCCGGCAGTTGGAACTGTGCAAGCAGTTAAAAAATGTTTCCGGCGTCGCTTTCTACCGCTACGGATCCTGTAAAACCAATGCTGCGCTGACGGCATTGCTGCAGCAAACCTTTGCGCCGCTGGCAAGCGACCCTGCGGTCGACGGAAAACTTCCTGCCATCAAAGATGCCTTCCAACAAAAAGCGCTGGATCTGGTCTCCCCCGCTCTGCCCACTGTGGGCGCATCGGGCGAAGCCTTGACGCTGGAAGTAACGGCACCCAGCAGCAGTCGCGTAACCGCATATTACCAAGGCACAGCCTGCACACTGCAAGGAAACGGTTGTGACTATACCGGCACACTGACACTCCCTGCGCAATCCGACCCGGCACCTGTGCTTTTGGTCTGTGAAACGGCCGGTTTGGTACAGGTCAAACTGACACCCAGTAAGATTACTGTAACCGAAACCGCTGCCACTGTCAAGGCTTTCAGCTATGCTGACACGGCAGACAGTCATATTCTGCAGCTGACTTTAGACCAGCCCTGCACTGTCAATGCTGCGCTGCAAGGTCAGACGCTGACGATGGCACTGGCTCCCTGTCAGCAAGCGCCGCTGCTGGATGATGCCTTTTTCAAAGGGCAAACTGTAGACTATCGCAAGAAAGCAGCGACCTATACCTTTACCGTGCCGCCGCAGGTGCGTGCGGCACGAACGGAATGGGACGGCACCGTTCTGCGGTTGATTTTAGAGCTGGCATAGGGCCTCATCCCCTAACCGCAACAAAGAAATAATGGAAACACCCCCGAATTTTGATCACAGTTTTTGCGGTTTCTGTTACGAAAACGCAAAAGTCGGTCAGCATTCGGGGGTATTTTCTATCAATTCTGCAGCAGAAAGAGATACTCTTTCTGCTGCTTTTGCTTGATAAGACGAAAAAAGAGAGGCTGCTGTCGCAGCCTCTCTTGGTGGTTATTCCGTTAGGAATTATTCCTCAACAGCGATAACAACGCCGGAACCAACGGTACGGCCACCCTCACGGATAGCGAAACGCAGGCCCTTCTCGATGGCGATGGGGGTGATCAGTTCGACCTTCATGTCGACGTTGTCACCGGGCATGCACATCTCGGTGCCTTCGGGCAGAGTGATGACGCCGGTAACGTCGGTGGTACGGAAGTAGAACTGAGGACGATAGTTGTTGAAGAAGGGGGTGTGACGGCCGCCTTCGTCCTTGGACAGAACGTAAACCTGGCCGGTGAACTTGGTGGGGGGGTGGATGGAGTTGGGCTTAGCCAGAACCTGGCCGCGCTCGATGTCGGTCTTGTTGATACCACGCAGCAGGGTACCAACGTTGTCGCCGGCCTCAGCGTAGTCCAGCAGCTTGCGGAACATCTCGATACCGGTAACGGTGGTCTCCTTGATCTCCTCCTCCAGGCCGACGATCTGGACCTTGTCGCCCAGGTTCAGCTGGCCACGCTCAACACGGCCGGTAGCAACGGTACCACGGCCGGAGATGGTGAAGACGTCCTCAACGGGCATCAGGAAGGGCAGCTCGTTGGTACGGGGGGGAGTGGGGATGTAGCTGTCGACGTTGTCCATCAGCTCCTTGATGCAAGCGTAATCCTCGTGAGCGGGATCGGTGGACTCAGAGATCAGAGCGTTCAGAGCAGAACCCTTGATGACGGGGATGTCGTCGCCGGGGAACTCAGAGAAGGACAGAGTCTCGCGGATCTCCATCTCGACCAGCTCCAGCAGCTCCTCG
>JAFYMZ010000159.1 GCA_017548175.1 Clostridia bacterium
CGCCAACAGGTTTGCACCCGGACCGCTGAGCGCGATAAAGGCATCTCGGCCATAGCCGAGATGCCCCTCGGTATAATCCAATCGCAGACCGCTGAGACGAAACTCCAGTCGCTCTACCCTGCATCGCAGCAGCAGCATTGCTATCAAATGCCCCGTCTCATGGACAAGGGCTCCGCCGAACACCAGCAAATAAAAGCCGCGGTCGTCCAGCAGAAACAACAGTACCACCGCAAGCAAAAACGGTTTAGAGCAGGTGATTTTCATCCGTCTGCCTGCCCCTCGCCGAAAAAGAGTTGCCCAAACACATCGGTCACACGCGTTTCCTCATCACCGCTGAAAAACTTTCCCACCTGTGCCACCGCATCTTCGTAAATCGCGGTAGCTTCCAACTTGGCACAAACTTGCTCCCGTAAGCGGATCAGCGGCTCGCTTTGACCGTAACACAGCAACAGTGCGCACAAAACGCAAAATGCAAAAATTGTCCAGCCGCAGCCGCTCCGTTCTTTGGGTCGCCTGCCACGATAACGATTACCGCCTGCCATCTTACAGCAAAATGCAGATCAGGCCGCGGCTGCCTTCGTTGATGATACGCTCCAGTGTCTCCTGCAGCTTGCCGCGCGCCTCCACCGGCATCCGGTAGAGTTTTCCCTGCAGACCGTCATTGACCAAACTGCTGAGCGATTTACCAAAGATATTGCTCTCCCACAGTTTTTCCGGAGAATCTTCGAACTCGGCCAACAGATAACGGATCAATTCCTCCGACTGGCTCTCGCTGCCTACAATGGGATTGATCTCGGTCTGCACGTTGGTCATGATCATATGAATGCTGGGCGCCGAGGCTTTCAGGCGTACACCGTAGTGGCCACCCTGCTTACTGATCTCAGGCTGCTCGAACTTCAATTCTTCCATACTTGGCATCACGATGCCATAACCGGTCTGCCGCACCTGCAGCAACGCCTGCTCCAGCCGGGCATATTCCCGCTGCATTTTGCTGAGTTCCAGCAGCAAAGGGAACAGCTGGCTCTCGCCGGACACTGCCACGCCGGTCTGCCGGGAGAGGATCTCGAAAAACAGTTCCCGATGCAGCGCCACCTCGATATGTACCCGTCCCTCTGCCAGATCCATTCCGGTAATTTGTACCCGCTGCACACAGTCCAGTTCTTGCAGACGCGCAGCGGCCGCCTTGCAGGCTTTCATCCGGTCGATCTCCCGGCAGGCAGCAAGAATGTTTTCGTACAGACTGCTCTTCAGTTCCTCGCCTTCCTCCAGCATCGTTACCCATTCCGGAACAGTAAAGCAATATTCCTTTACAGGAAATTCGTGCAGGATGTCTGTAAGGATGCACTCCACGTCCTGTGCATCCATCTTCGCGCAGTCCAAGACCCGGCAGGTAACGCCATAGCGCGCCTCCAATTCCTTGCCCAATTTCCGCGCCGCAGGCGAAGCGGGCTGCGCGCTGTTCAGCAGAATACTGAACGGCTTGTGGATTTCCTTGAGTTCCGCCACGATCCGGGCTTCCGCCTCTTCGTAGGCTTCACGCCCGATGTCCCCCACCGTTCCGTCGGTAGTCACGACCAGGCCAATGGTAGAATGCTCCCGGATCACTTTCCGCGTGCCGATCTCCGCCGCTTCGCTAAGAGGAACTTCCGTCTCCGACCAAGGTGTCCGCACCATACGCGGCTTGTCGTCCTCAGTGTGCCCCACCGCCTGCGGAATCATATAGCCGACACAATCGATCATCCGCACCCGCAGGTTTCCGCCGTTTTCCAGCGTCAGCGGCACCGCTTCTTCCGGAACGAACTTCGGCTCTGCGGTCATAATGGTGCGGCCGGATGCGCTTTGCGGCAATTCATCCCGCGCACGTTCGCGCAGATACATATTTTCCATATTGGGCAGGACGGTGGTCTCCATAAAACGCTTGATAAAGGTAGATTTTCCCGTCCGTACCGGGCCGACGACGCCGATATAAATATCGCCGCCGGTCCGCGCTGCAATTTCCTGATACATGGTCGTATTGTTCATAAACACCCTCCGTGCCAATGGTTTCTTTGCTGCAAGAATATGTGTCCCGGCGGTAAAATATGCCGCGCTGCCGCTGGACTTGCAACAGACAACACTGCTTTTCATATTCTGTGCCATGTGACAAGGAGGTTTTCTATGCTGCCTACGACGATTTTTCTATTGGCCAACGTACTGTACCTGACCCTGCGCGTCTCCCCCGTTTCCGGTTCGTTCCCCCGTCCGCTTTCTCCACAGGAAGAAGAAATCGCCATTGCGCGCGCCGTAGCCGGTGACCGCGAGGCAAAAGACATTCTCATCCGGCATAATTTGCGTCTGGTCGCGCACATTGTAAAAAAATACTACGCCAGTCGTGCAGATCAGGACGATCTGATCTCCATCGGCACCATCGGCCTGATCAAGGCGGTGAACTCCTATCAGCCCGACAAAAAAATCAAATTGGCTACCTACTCTGCCCGGTGTATCGAAAATGAAATCTTAATGTATTTCCGTTCGCTGCGCAGGCAGGCAACCGAAGTATCCCTATCCGACCCCATCGACAGCGATAAAGAAGGCAATCCTCTGTCCCTTTTGGATATCCTCAGTTGTGAAGACCACGTGCTGGAAGATCTGGAACAAGGCGATCAGCAGCGGCTGCTTCGTCAGTTTATGACGGAAAGCCTTACGCCACGGGAGCGCCGGGTGCTGGAACTCCGTTACGGGCTTTCCGGCGCCGGACCAATGCCCCAGCGCGAAGTGGCGGATGCCTGCGGGATCTCACGGTCATATATTTCGCGCATCGAAAAAAAGGCGCTGAGCAAATTGGCGCGCAGGTTTGAAGAAGAAGATGCAGATTGATCGATAAAAAACTTCATTACATAAAAACTTTGCTGCCGTTCATACTAACCCTGAAGCTAAACTGGGAGGTTTCTGTATGAAACGCAAAGTGTTACCCCTTTTTCTGGCAGTTCTCATTGTGCTGACGCTGGCAGCAGGCTGCAGCAGAAAAAATAATACCGACGATGTCAACAACGGGCAGAATCAGGAACAGAACGGTTCCGGCAACAACCAGTCCGGCAGCGGAAACAACAACGCCAACAACAATGACGATGACAACAAGGAAAACCTTGCTGAAATCACCATGGAGCGCATTTCCGGATTTTTGGGCCGTACCAAGAACGATCTGGCCACGCTGTTCACCGGCGGTGCGACCATGACCGACGACGGCGAAATGTACCGGCAGAAGATCTACGGTGCCGATGCTCGCGTCCGTGCCGAATACGACAAGGACAACAAGATCCAGCGGTTCTATGTGTACACCGATGAAAACGGTTTTACCAACAGTTTCCGCACCGAGCTGGATAAACTGTACGGCACCTTTGATGAAACCAAGGGTTGGGAAAACAAAGACTTCCGCGTAAAGGTAGAACGCAAAAACGGCGAAGTCATTATGATCCTAGAGCGCGTGGACAGCAGCTCCGGCAATACCGTCAGCGGCCAGTAACAATAAAAAGCAGACTCCGCAAAGAGTCTGCTTTTCTTTTTGAAATAGATTTATTCTTTTGTGCCGGAAAGTTCGTTCCAAAGGGTAAAGCCCAGAATCAACAGGCCACCCACTACCTGCAGCAAGCCCATGCTCTCACCCAGCACCACCACAGAGATCAGCACCGCTACCAGCGGATCGATATAACTGAGGATGGCCGCTTTCTGACCGGGCAGGTCTTTCAGCGCAGAGAAGTACAAGCAATAGGTAACGCCGGTGTGGAACAGACCGACTACCAGCAGGCAGACCAAGCCGGGGATCTGCAGCGTGCCAAGGTTGACACCGCCGGTGCACAGCACATAGGGCACCAGCACCACAATGGCCGAAATAAACTGGATGAAGGTACGCTGGATGCCATCTACACCCTGCACAAACTTGTTCATCAACACCACGCTGGCATAAAAACAAGCCGCGCCCAAGCCACAGACGATGCCCAGCAGGTCGGTTCCGCCCTTGCTCATATCACCGGACACGGTGATCATCACCAGGCCAACGGTACTCATCACAAAGCAAATCAGCTGCTTTGGCGTTAGTTTTTCGCGGAACAGCAGCGGACTGACTGCAGTAACGATGACAGGGGCAAAATAATAGCTGAGAGTTGCCACCGAAACGGTGGTGTAGCGGTATGCCTCAAACAGCAAGATCCAATTGATGCCCATAGCAACACCGGAGCCAAGCAACACCGGCAATTGCTTGCGCATAGCCGCAAAGTCCAGTTTCTGGCCTTTTACTAACAGGAAGCCAGCAATCAGCAACGCTGCCAGCACCGCCCGGTACAGGGCGATCTCGCCGGAAGCCAACGGGATATTTCGCACAAAAAGTCCAATAGTGCCGAACACGGTCATGGACATGATCAGCATGCCACGGGGAGAAAGGCGTTTCATAACAAGATTCCTCGTTCGTATGATTTTATTTTGTAAAGTGAATATTCTTTACAGCAGCCCCAGCTTCTGCTTCCACTTCAGGACACGGAGAACGCTCCGGTCCAAAGATTCCATGGAAACACGGCCATCTTCCACGGCGCCGCGAACACGCTGGATACCGGAAGCGATGTCCTGGATCATCAGCATATCATTGCCGCACATCAGTGCGCGCACGCAAGGATCTTCGCCGTTGCAATGCTTGACGATAGCCTGCATGTTCATATCGTCGGTCATCAGAATACCTTCGAAGCCCATCTTCTCGCGAATATACTGATGTACAGTGGGAGACAGAGATGCGGGCTGCTGGGCATCAAAGCATTCGACGATGGTATGAGACACCATGATGCTGTCGGCGCCGCCGTCAATACCGGCCTGGAAGGGCACCAGATCTACATTTTCAAACTGAGACAAAGGACGGGCGTCGAATGCCAGTTCCTTATGGGTGTCACGGTTGTCGCTATAACCCGGGAAATGCTTCAGAGAGCTTCCCACCTTCTCCTCGCTCATGATCTGACAAACTGCCTTGGTATATTCTGCAGTTTCGGCAGCATCGCTGCTGTAAACACGGGGATAAATGAAAGCCTCGGGGTTGTCACTCATATCAGCAACGGGAGCAAAGTTGACATTGATGTCAAAGGAACGCAGGAAACGGCACTTTTCTACGGCATCCTGTTTGACCAGTTCCAGACCGCCTTCCTTCTTCAGGTCCATAGGCGACTTGAAGCGCGCTTCACGCAGCTGGGGCTGACGGCTGACGCGCACTACGGTGCCGCCTTCCTCATCCACACACATCAGCAAAGGCAGCTTGGCCTTGCTCTGGATGCGTGCCATTTTTTCACGCAGCTGGTCGCCGGTCATCTCTGCCACATCGGCAGCAAACAGAACCAGACCGCCGGGCTGCATTGCCTCAACACCGGACTCTACATCCGCATCCACATGGCTCCACAGAAAGATCTGTCCGATTTTTTCTTCCAGGGTCATTTCCTGTACGATTTTTTTCAGATGTTCCATTTCTATCTCCTGCTTTCTTAGAATAAACTCTTTATCAAACAATAATTTTCAAAGGGGTTTGCTTATGAAATTGATTTCAACCGGAGGAAAACGCATTTTATCGCTGCGAACCAAAGCCAAACTGCGGCGCCGGCTGCGCTATTGGATCCCCGCCACCGTAGTGGCACTGGGAATCGGTCTGCTGGCACTCACCGGACCGGGACAGTCGTTGCTTGCGTCAGCCAATGCAAAACCGCTGCCCATTTACTGTGTGGATACCGGCGGAGAAAAGAAGGCCTGTTTGACCTTTGACGCCGCATGGGGCAACGAAGACACCCAGCAGCTCATTGATATTTTGGAAAATTACGGGGTAAAAGCCACCTTTTTCGTGGTGGGTGAATGGGTGAACAAATATCCGGAATCGGTAAAAGCCCTGTTCGATGCCGGGCACGAAATTATGAATCATTCGGCCGATCACGCACATTTCACCCAGTTATCCCCCGATCAAATCGTGGCAGATTTGACCGCCTGCAACAAAAAGATCGCGCAGGTCACCGGGGTAACCCCTACCCTGTTTCGTCCGCCCTACGGCGATTATAACGACACTGTGATCAACACCGTCAACAATATGCCGATGTATCCCATTCAATGGTCGGTAGACAGTCTGGACTGGAAGAACCCCGGCTCCGATGCCATCGTCAAACGTGTGTTAAGCAAAACCGAACCCGGCAGCATCATTCTGTTCCACAATGCCGCTCCCGATACACCGGGCGCGCTGCCAGCCATTATCGAAGGCTTGCAAAACGACGGGTATCACCTGATCAAAGTATCGGAACTGATCTATCCGGACGGATACACCATCGATCACACCGGCAAGCAGCACAAAGGCGCCTGACAGATAACATTATAGCAAATACAAAAGAAAATCGGCGATGATCGCGCCAATCACGCACACCATCAACGGAAGTTTGCGCCACGCCAAAAGTCCGGCAGCCAAAATGCCCACAATGCCGATCTCCGGACGGGCCGCATCAACAGAAAACGCGCCCGGGATCACCAATGCCGCCATTGCGGTATACGGGATCAGTTTGAGGAACTTTTCCACCCGAGGGCTAAATTGCAGTTTACCAACCAAAGCAGCCGGCAACGCACGCGGGATGTAGGTCACCGCCATCATCCCAAGGCAAAGAAAAATCAGTTCAGCGCGCATCGTCCGCACCTCCCGTTTCTTCCAGGGGCACAAAGAACACACCGATAGCGGCACACAACACCGTACTTACCACCAGCGCCCAACTGCCGTCCATCACATTCCGCAGCAAGGTATTGACCGCCCCAGTCAGCACAGCCAACAGCGCAAGACGCAGGTTTCGGGTCAGATTGGGTACCAAAATAGCCACAAACATCGCATACAGCGAGATGCCCAAACTGGCCGACAACAAATCGGGAAGCAGGTCAGAGGTCACCACGCCAATGGCCGTTCCGCCTACCCAAGAGCCATAGGCGCACGTTACAAGCCCCATAAAAAACAGGCTGTTGGAATGCCCCTCTCTGGAAGTAGTAAACATAGCAAAGGTCTCGTCGGTAACGCCAAACGCCCCCAACAGACGAATGCCAAGGGGCGCGTCCCGCATTCCGTTCATCACGCAGGTACTCATGATCAGATGACGCAGATTCAGCACAAAGGTGGCAATAATAATGGTCACCAGCGCAGCCCCTTGGGCATACATGCCCACCGCCATCATCTGGCTGGCACCTGCCAATACCGTAGCGGACATCAGCACGGTTTCCGCGCCGGAAAGACCTGCCTGTCCTGCCATAATGGCATAGGCAATACCCACGGGGATGAAGCCCAAAATAATGGGAATTCCGGCACGAAGCCCGGCTAAATACTGTGCTTTTCCGGTTTCATTCCACATACCGCACTTCCTCCAACCACAATGGATTTTCCCTGCGAAAAATCCATTGTATTATAGCATAGTTTGCCATTTCCTGCAACAGAAAAATACTCCCTGCCGCCTTCGGCAGGGAGCGCTTCTTATTCTTCCATCGGGCACGAAATGGTCAGCATATCCTCGATCATCGCATGCAATGCGGCTGCAACGGGCGTTTCGGCCGCCTTATAGTACACCTCTTTGCCCTCCCGGCGGCTGATGACGAGGCCGGACTCCCGCAGCTGCCGCAGATGATGGGACACCGCAGGGCTGGACATTTCCATCATCGCCGACAAATTGATGACGCATTCTTCACAGTGGCACAGGATCCAAAAAATGCGGATCCGGGTGCCGTCACCCAACTGACGGAACAGCTGCGCCCCCGTCTGAAAAGTCTCTGCCGCAGGAATATGCTGCGAGATATGTTGTGACTTTCCGTCGTGCTGATGGGGCAAATGTGTCATACTGCCGCCTCCCCCGTTTCATTCTGGGTCTATCATATCACAACGGTACAAAAAAACAAGTCCTTGACAAAAACCCGGGTATCCCGTATACTAAAATTAACAATTAAGCAATTGTTTAATTGTCATCATTTCAAAAAGAGGTGCTTCCCATGAAGAAGTCTTATTTGATCGAAGTAGATTGCGCAAATTGCGCCCTGAAGGCTGAAGAAGCCGCCAAAAAGACGCCCGGCGTGCAGAATGCCGTAGTCAACTTTATGGCACAGAAACTCATTGTGGAGTTTGCAGAGGGTCAGGATCCCGCAGACGTGATGAAAGCACTGGTCAAAAACTGCAAAAAAGCCGTTTCTGACTTCGAGATCCAGTTGTAATGCAAGCGCGCTCCGGAGAGTTTCTCCGGGGCGCATTCCCGTTTGAGGAGGACTTTTATGACAAAAAAGCAAAAGAAAATGCTGCGGCGCATTTTGCTGGCCGCCGCACTGATGCTGCTATGCGGGTTTGCACCCGTTACCGGCTGGCTGCGTTTTGCTCTGTATATGCTCCCCTATCTGGTGGTGGGATATGACATTCTGCTTAAGGCCGGCCGCGGCATTCTGAACCGGCAGGTGTTTGACGAAAACTTTTTGATGGCCGTTGCTACGGTAGGTGCCATCTTACTGGCCGTCACCGGCAACGGAGATTATACCGAAGCCATCGCGGTCATGCTGTTTTATCAGATCGGCGAACTGTTCCAAAGTTATGCCGTGGGCAAAAGTCGGCGCAGCATCAGCCAGTTGATGGACATTCGCCCCGACTACGCCAACATTCCCACGGAATCGGGATTGGAGCAGGTCGACCCCGACGAAGTGGAGGTGGGCACCGTCATTGTCATCCGCCCCGGTGAAAAAGTACCGCTGGACGGCACGGTGCTGGAAGGTGTTTCCACGCTGGATACCAGCGCGCTTACCGGCGAAAGCCTGCCCCGGGACATCGGCCCCGGCGCCGAAATCGCCAGCGGCTGCATCAATCTCAGCGGTGTGCTGCAGGTGCGCACCACCAAACCCTTTGGCGAATCTACCGTCAGCAAGATCTTGGATCTGGTGGAGAACGCATCTTCGCGCAAATCCCGTTCCGAGGCCTTTATTTCCCGGTTTGCCCGGGTCTATACTCCGGCAGTCTGCTATGCCGCATTGGCGCTGACGATTCTGCCGCCCGTGGTACGGATGCTGCTGGGTATGCCGCCCGTCTGGGGTGTTTGGCTATACCGCGCCCTGACCTTTTTGGTCATCAGCTGCCCCTGCGCACTGGTCATCAGCATTCCCCTCACCTTTTTCGCCGGCATTGGCGGTGCCGGCAGCGCCGGTGTGTTGGTAAAAGGGTCAAATTATCTGGAGGCCTTGGCGAAAACCGGCACGGTCGTGTTGGATAAAACCGGCACGCTGACCCGCGGTGTATTTGAGGTGCAGGAGATCTTTACCGCAAATACAGATGCGCAAACCCTGTTGGAATTGGCCGCCTTGGCAGAAAATGCCTCTTCTCACCCCATCAGCAAAAGTCTGCAGCGCGCCTATGGTAAGGAGATCGATCCCGGCCGGGTGCAGGATATCCGCGAATACAGCGGCGAAGGCGTCACCGCTCTGGTAGACGGCCGTACCGTTGCCGCAGGCAACCATCGGCTGATGATGCGGATGGGTTTGGAACTCTCCACGCCGGATACCGCAGGCACACTGGTATCCGTGGCAGTGGACGGCATCTATGCCGGCTGCATCGTGATTGCCGATCAGCTAAAAGACGGCACCAAAGCGGCACTATCCGCACTGCGGCAGCACGGCGTGCATAATATCGTAATGCTCACCGGTGACAGTGACTCCGCTGCCCGGGCAGTGGCCGCAGAACTGAACATCCGGGACTACCACAGCCAACTTTTGCCCGGCGACAAAGTAGATCGGGTAGAAACCTTACTGCAGGCGATGCCGCAAGGCAAATTGCTGGCCTTCGTCGGTGACGGCATCAACGATGCTCCGGTACTTTCCCGTGCGGATATCGGCATCGCGATGGGCGCTATGGGCTCGGATGCCGCCATCGAAGCCGCCGATGTGGTGCTGATGGACGACGATCCCCGCAAGTTGGCCAAAGCCATCGGCATCGCACGAAAATGCATGGCTATTGTCCACCAAAATATTGTGTTTGCATTGGGTGTAAAGTTCATTTGCTTGCTGCTTGGCGCACTGGGTTTGGCCAATATGTGGCTGGCAATTTTCGCCGATGTCGGCGTGATGGTCCTCGCGGTACTCAATGCCATCCGCGCACTCTTCGTAAAACGGATATAAAACAAAATACCGGAAGCCACAGCTTCCGGTATTTTTTATTCCTGTTCATTGAAATAGCGGTTAATTTTTTCTATCGCACGCTGCAAAGCTTCGCGCTCACCGGGAGAAAAACCCTCTTGCATTGCCTCTGCCATCGCAGAGATAAAGCCGCAGTGGAAATGATAGGCTACCATTCCCTTTTCCGTCAAAGAAACGTGCACCGTGCGCTTGTCGTGCAGATCCCGGTGACGAATCACCAGTCCCTTATTCTCCAATTTATCGCAGGCCACCGTCAGCGTTGCCAGTGTAACGCCCAATTGCTGGGCTACATCGCGCATACGCTCTGCACCGTTGGGGCCGATGCACTCGATGATATAGATCTCTGCCGTAGAGATCCGATCTTCCAGACCGGTCTCCAGCGCTGCCTGCTCCAGTTTGCGAGCCTTATGGCCTACCTGAATGATATTATGAAACAAAGCCTCCGGGCTGGCCATAGGATCACCTCAATACTTCGAAAATCTAATATTTAGTATACCATATCATTCCCTTTTGCGCAAGAATCTATTTTCTTTCGGCAAAAAATCTGTTATAATAGTGTCATAACGAATAAAGGAGCCATTTTTATGGATTACATTGAAGTAAAAGTCACTTGTGCCGGCGATGCCTGCGAAGTTTTGGCAGAAGAACTGGCTGAACTGACCGGCGGCTGCCAGATCGACGATCCCCGTACGCTGGACGATTTCCTCAACGCCCCCGTCAAGCGCTGGGACTATATCGAGCAGCAGCTGCTGGACAATCCCGTCCGCGAGCCTTCCCTGCGCTTTTTCCTGTCTGCCGACGAAGAAGGCGCCCGTATTCTGGAAGAAGTCCGCGCCATTCTGGCCGGCATCAAGGAGCAGGACGAGTTCGGCTTTTACGGCAGTCTGGAGATGGAAGTCAGCGAGGCACAGAGCCAGGATTGGGAGAACAACTGGAAGCAGTATTACAAGCCTTTCTGCGTGGGCGAGCGCCTGTTCGTCTGCCCCAGCTGGGAAGAAGCCGAAACCCCCGCCGGACGCACCCTGCTGACTATGGACCCTGCCTCCAGCTTTGGCACCGGCAGCCATGCCACCACCCGGATGTGCATGGAACAGCTGGATGCACTGCAGCTGGATGATGCCAATATTCTGGACGTTGGCTGCGGCAGCGGTATTCTGGCTTGTACGGCCCTGCTGCTGGGCGGTAAGCATGCCATGGCCTGTGACATCGAAGAAAACGCCATGGTGGTCACTGCCGAAAATATGGAAAAAAAC